>DASYYH010000020.1 GCA_035934015.1 Candidatus Acidiferrales bacterium | reverse complement strand
CAGTTCGGATTGCAGTCTGCAACTCGACTGCATGAAGCCGGAATCGCTAGTAATGGCGCATCAGAACGGCGCCGTGAATACGTTCCCGGGCCTTGTACACACCGCCCGTCACATCACGAAAGTGGGCTGTACTAGAAATCGTCGAGCTAACCGCAAGGAGGCAGACGCTCAAGGTATGGCTCATGATTGGGGTGAAGTCGTAACAAGGTAGCCGTAGGAGAACCTGCGGCTGGATCACCTCCTTTCTAAAGAAAACGGCAGCCCGCCTGTTTGGTACAGCAGGCTTCCGCTGCCCAGCTCGCTTCGGCGAGCAATGCACGCTTCCATGACACCTCATGGCATCGTGCAGCTCGACTCTCAAGGCCGAGCGGGTTCTGACATGTAGCTTCCGATTTATCCTGAGAACGCGTTCGAAGGATCGTCAAAGAGCTTACAGGCAAATGAAAGCCCGCCGGGAAATCGGCGGGCTTTTTCTTTTCTTTAGTTCGCACTCTCTTGACTTATCCGCGGTCACGATATTTTTCCAAGTCTGCTTCGGTAACCTCATCGGGCGGGACCAATTTGTAATGCTTCTCGGAACAAATCACAGGCCCGTCCTCGCTCTCTTCGAACTCAAACAACGCAATCACTCCCTCGGCCATAAACTGCGCAGCGATTGACCTGCATATTAGCGAGGGAAACTTGTGAGCACAGACTGCCAAGTCCTGTTCAATTTGAACGATGCTTAATTTGTCATTACCGCCTTTCGCTTGGACTGGGAGCACGTAATGCGCTCCCTTCTTGTCAACGCCGATGTAAATTTCATCTGTCTCGACCTGTCCCATATTGGGGGCTGTGGTTCGGAGATGGTTTTGCAGCGAGTAGCACGTAACTCCGGTGAAGATGTCCACTAGCCGGTTGTATCTGAGCTTCGCGAGCAATGCTTGTTCGTCACTCAGTGCGTACTTCGCGACGACTCCGGGTGTGGCATCTGGCACCTTCGTCATTGCCATATTTTCGTTCGGGACAATGGGTTTGCTATGCACCAAAACAAGGCGGTACTTCGCCCTTCCGGTTGGTCTGATAATCCACGTTTCGCCTTCGCCAGCTGCTTTGCGAATGCTCTCGGGCAATGCCGCTCGGTATCGGAAGGTGTAAACCAAGTCGCCAAGGTTCTTAGGCACTTCAACTTTCAGGTCTTTGCACACCTTCACGATTTCGTCGCGCTCGAAATCCACTTGGCGCATTCCGGGCCTGAATTTCGTTTGAAAGATTCTTTCAATAATCATGGTGTACGCATTTTTCTGATTCATGGCAGAAGTCCTCGCTCCATTCTTTGGTCCCGGCCAACGCAGCAGCAAAACTTCTTCGCGTAATTGTTCCTTTGTCGCTGTTGCCAAGCGCGTCCTGAACAGATCAATTCCCTCGACTTCGTAGCCGAGAGAGTCCGCGATGCCCGCTAGAAGCTGACCCGTGCGAATCATCACTCGCAGATACGACGCCTGATCGCCGACCACGTAAGCGAGACGAGCGCCAGGACGCAGCGCTGTCCGCAGGTCGGTTAAGTGTCTCTTCATCCCCCCGAAGTAGAGCTTCGTCACCCTTGCGTACAAGCGCTCGAACCCGGAAGTCTTGCCCAAAGCGATGCGGCGTTCCTCGATTGCCTTTGCTATTTCTTGAATCTCATTATGATCAGCGACAAGCTGGTCATCTCGATCGCTCTTGTACACTCCCCTAGTGTTTGACCGCACCAAGTCCTGTTTTAGTGCTCTAAGATCCTGTTTTTTCGTAATGAACCCGAGCAGCACTGATTCCAATCGGGTCGTACGGGTATAGTCCTTCTCATTGGGATAGGGCGGCGAGGTTATGACCGCGTCTATCGAGTTAGGCGGCAAAACTCTAAGCATCTGCCTGGAATCTGCGAGATAGGTCGTCGCATCAGCGGTCTGGATGTTCTGAACAGATCGCAAGTCCTCGGCCATCGTTCGGACGGCGCGCATCCAGAGACTCGTGACTGGGGCATCGTCTCTGGGCCGACCGACTCCGACCTCTGGTCCGAACGTCAGATTGCTGATACCGAAGACAAGCGCTTTTGCTAATGCCAGACGTTCGTAGCGAGAGAACCGCTCATCGCGCATCATCTGAAGAACATCGAGCAGGACTAATGTTCTGTGCAACGGAAGAGGACTGATGGAATTGGCGAGCAGCAATTCTTCTGTTTCGTGCGTCAGTGTCCGAAGCGGCCTACGCGGTTTGCTCTTGGTGAACAAAGGCAAGTCGGCTGGTTCGTCAAACCCATCCGTGTCAAGGATTTCACCGACACCTTCAGCAATCTTTTCCGCGTGATGAAGCAGGCCGTCCGGGTTCGCGCTCCAATCGATCTTCACGCGACTTGCGAAACACGGCACGGGATTGGCTTCTATTCCGATGCTTCCTATGCCGAGTTTCTTGCACTCGACCAGCGTTGTGCCCGTGCCACAGAAAGGGTCGAGAACAACCATTCCTTGATGGACTTCGAGTCGCCTCAGATAATCGCTAACGAGATGTGGTGGATAAGAGAGAACGAATCGATACCAATCGTGAACCGCTGAGTCTTCGGCGCGAAGCTTATTGTTTTCCCTGACCAGAACAAGACTTGTGCCTGTAGCTGCCATCATCTGGTGAACCGTGCGATGCTACCACTGTTCATACGAATCAGGAAGCTGCGGCCGCAGCTAAACGGGCAGGTCCTCATAAGCATTTTCCCCCGTCTCGGCGGAAATGGCGCGGAGCATTCGCCTTTGGTAGCTACTGCACTTCTCCTTCCACAGCCCGTGATCTAGCGCTGCGCGCGACATCGTGCTAACGTTTTCAGAGCGAAAATTCGATGACGCGAGCGGCGGCATACAACAAACCAAACCGTCCCGGAACGCACTCTCTGCGGAAAATAGCGCCCCTACGAAAGGCAAAAAGCAGGTTCCTCGGTCGCGGCAAAAAGCGCCGCGCGTCGGAATGACAGGTTACGGGCTGCGCCAGAAAAAATGGCCGCAAGGCGAGGTCCTTCGCTGCGCTCAGGATGACAACGTAGAGCAGTGGCCTTTCGGCTGCGCTCGGGGTAAACGAGTGGTTAGCGGCGAGTGACGGTAAAAGGAAACAGCAGATTCCTCGTCGTCCCGATAGAAAGCGTCGGGACTCGCTCGGAATGACAGGTTGAAGTGGGTATGGGAGCCCTTCGACAGGCTCAGGGTCAACGCTGCGCGTTGAGAGGAAAAACAGATGGGAGGAAGAGGACCGGGGCACAAGTCGGAGAGGGCGAGGCGGGCGCGACTGGCGAATATGGCGAAGGCGCGGGCGGCGAGGAAGAGAGCGCCGTTGCCGTGGCGGAGCGGGTTGGAGTCGAGGGTGATTGAGCAACTGGTGTGGCAGTGGTGGGTCACAAGCAGTGGCCCTTCGACTCCGCTCAGGATAAACGAGTGGCTAGTGCCCCTTCGCCACGACACTCAGGGCAGGCTAAGTGGCGAGCAAGCAAAGGCAAAAGCAGATTCCCGCCACGGCGGGCAGGCGTCGGTCGCGGCAAAGAGCGCCGCGCCTCGGAATGACAGCTTAGGACAGCGCGACTCTGTGAGTCGCGCGGGCGCAGCAAGCAGCGCCCCTACGACCGCGAAGGTAGACAGAAGAGGCAACGGGCAGTGGACAGTGAATAGTGGTCAGAACAAGGCGCCGAAGCCGTGGGCGAAGTTGCGGGTGGCGCGGCTATTGGGAGTGAGTCATACGTGGGTGAACAAGCTGGTGAAGAGGTTTGAGAAGGACCCGGGCCGGATGCGAAGAAAAATGGCGGCGTTCGCGCCAGCGAATTTGGAGAAGCTAGAGCGGGCGCGGGAGGAGACGCGTCGGCAGCGGGAGCTGGGATGGTTGCGCGAGCCGATCCGGTATCGGCGGGTGAAGGTGAAGCTGTACGGAAAAGAGAAAAAGGTGAGGGTGCCGACGCGAAGGAAAGTGACTAGTGGCGAGTGGTCAGTGACGAGCAAGCAAAGGCAAATGCGGCAGAAGCAGCAGAGCGTGGCACCAGTGCGCTATGCGGAGTTGCCGGCGTGGGCGAGCGGATTGGCGCTGCCGGGAGGCGCGGGGAGCGGGCCGGCGTCGATGGGGAGGCGGCCGGTGAAGTTCGCGTTTCGGCGGCGGCGGTGAATATCTTGCGCGGATGAAGCGCGCAAAAGGAAAAATCACTTCAAGAGTTGCTGAACGAGGCAGTCAGCCCGCCTTTCGGTTTGGCTCAGGCCAAGCGGGCGAAGAAGAGCATCGCAAAGAGACGAAGATGGTGAACCGGAAGTGAATCGCGGGCAAAAAACGTGGTCGGCGAAACACACGGCGCAGGGTAAACTCTTTTTCCGCGCGGCGGACGGAAATTTTCGCTTGCGTGTGCGAACGGCATCCGAGAAAGTATTGCGCGGCGAGGTGCACTTGGTCAGCACAGTTCGACAAATCGGCGCGAAGACAATTATCAGCTTGAAAGGCGCGATGATGGCCGGCGAAACCGAGGAAAATTTCCGGCAGCAGGTGCGCAGCCTGACGGAAAGCGGGCGCAACCGGCTGGCAATCAATCTCACAGGAGTCTTGCAAATGGACAGCTGGGGGATCGGGTCGCTGGTGCGGCAATATCTGCACGTCAAGCGCGCGGGAGGGAAGTGCGTGTTTTTCGCGCCGCCGCGGCACGTGCAGCAACTGCTGAAAACCGCGAAGCTCGATTCCATTATCGAAATTGTGGAGACCGAGCAAGACGCGCTCTCGCGCATCTGAACGCCGCACGCGAAAATCCCTCGCTCATTTCCAACGATCATTTCGAGTCATTATTTCGAATTCGGCGAAACGAAAATCGCCTTCGGCAGCATCATGCTGACGACTTTGTTGCCGTCGACGAGTTCGCTGATGTGCAAATCGCCGGCGACGCTCGATAGCATGTAGGCGTCGTCGCGCGAAAGATGTTTTTCGTGCACGAGGAAATCGATCATCTCGCGCGCGGCCATTTCCGTGGCTTTGTTCAGGTCTTCTTCAATTCCCATGGTGATGTAGTAATCGGGAGTTTCCGCGCGCGGCCAGAGCAGGTGCATGTCCTTGCGGTCAATCAACTGAAACGTGCCGATCAGCGAAGTTTCCATGGCGGTGATGTCAATTTCGCCGTCGCCTTGGCCTGCGTGACCATCGCCCGCCCAGAAAAGCGCGCCGGGAGCGTTGATTGGAATGTAAAGCGTGGTGCCGGCAACGAGCCATTTATTATCCAGATTTCCGGCGTGCATCCACGGCGGAGCGCTGCTGATGTGGCCGGCGGATGGCGGAGGCGCGTCGCCGAGGCTGCCGAAAAACGGATGAAGCGGAATTTCGATTCCGTCGGCGAAATGCGCGAGCATGCGCTGCGCGTCGAGCGGGATGATCTTCATTTTGCCGTAGGGAAAATCGTCGGGAAGAAATCCGCGGCCGGGGCCGAAGGCGTTGTAGGCGTACGGAATGGCGAGACGAATCGCCTGGATGCGGACTTCGAGCACATCGCCGGGCTCGGCGCCCTCGACGTAAACAGGACCCGTAAGAATGTGGCCGCCCGGGCCGCGATCTTTCACTTGATCGAAAACATCGCGCAAAGATTGCTCGACTTGATCGGAAGGAACGCCGGCGCCTTCGAGACGCTTGGGGCTGGAAGTGATGAGCGTTTGAATTTCGACGGTGTCGCCGGAATGAACGCGCAGTACGGGAGGAACATCGGCGGCGTAGTAGCCCCAAGTCACGGTTTTGGGCGAGGCCTTTAGTTGATACGTCGCAGAAGCGGAACCGGCGGCGCCGGATTGCGCGTGCGCAGCGGAGAAAGCGCAGAAAACCGCGCTGAAAAAGCAAAACCATTTATGAATTTTATTCATGGCGCATCCCCTCGCATGGAAATTATGACAGCCGTATTTTCAGAATCGTCGCGGAGTTTATCACAGGGCGGGAAGGACATAGTCGCAGTCTCGTTTCAAACTGGAACAGAGGCAAGAACGGATGCGGGAATGAGGGCCGATAAATTCCGAGTTTGACTGGGCAATTAGCAATTGTGGAGTTGAAATTTCATTTTCCGAGCACCGGTGCGAGTTTGGCCATTCTCCTGCAATGCCTATCCGAGCTTTATGAACGTGAGCGGGAGGAGCGGAGTGAAAGTTCTTGTTGCCGAAGACGAGACCATTTCGCGACGGCTGCTGGAAAAGTGTCTTAGGGCGTGGGGATACGAAACCCTGGCGGCGACGAACGGCACGGAAGCGTGGGAGTTACTTCGGAGCACCGATTCGCCGCGTCTGGCGATACTGGATTGGGTGATGCCGGAGATGGAAGGCGTGGATATTTGCCGGCGCGTGCGGAGCCAATCGGAGAAGCCGTACACGTATCTGATTTTGCTGACATCGCGCAGCGAAAAACAGAATTTGCTGGAGGGGATGAAGGCGGGCGCGGACGACTATCTGGGAAAACCATTCGATGCCGATGAACTGCTCGCGCGGCTGCAAGTTGGCGAACGCATCCTGAAGATGCAGGACGAACTTATCGCCGCGCGGGATCTGCAGCACCATCAGGCCACGCACGACACGCTGACGGGAGTAGCCACGCGGCGCGCGGCGATGGATTTTCTGACGCGGGAACTGGCACGTGCGGCTCGAGAGAACAAACCCGTAGGCGTGGTGATTGCGGACCTGGATCACTTCAAGCAAATCAACGACACGTATGGCCACATGGCGGGAGATATGGTGTTGCAAGAAGCGGCGAAACGGATGTCAGAATCCACGCGAGCTTACGATTGCGTGGGGCGTTTCGGCGGCGAGGAATTTCTGATTATTTTCCCCACGTCAAACGAGGAACTGGCGTTGCGGCAGGCGGAAAGAATCCGCAAAGCAATCGAGGCGACACCGGTGGAGACACGGGAAGGAAGAATCCGCATCACAGCGAGTTTGGGAGTGGCCACAAGCGGTGGCACAGGGAGCGGCGAAATGGCAGAATTGCTGCGCGCGGCGGATCGCGCGCTTTATTGCGCCAAGAGTAAGGGGCGCAACCGTGTCGAGAGGGCGAGCGAGGCCGCCGAGCAACAGCCAGAAGCGTCTCCGCGGACGCTTTAGAGGACGCGCGCTGGCCCGCGAGGAAATTTTGTGGCGGAAACCTTCCTGCGAAGATCGCGCATTGCCGCGCCAGCCGAAAAAGTATTCGAATGGCACGGCAAGCCCGGCGCGCTCGAACGGCTGACGCCGCCATGGGAACACGCGGAAGTGATCGAGCCGGCGCCCGACATTCGCGACGGTTCGCGAGGCGCTCTGCGGGTGCGCGTGGGACCCTTTTCAGTGCGCTGGGAATTCGAGCATCGCGGTTATCAGGAAGGGCGGGAGTTTCAGGACGTGCAGACTGCGGGCCCGTTCCGCCGCTGGGAACATACGCACCGGTTCATTGCCGACGGACCAGACGCTTGCTGGCTCGAGGATTCCATCGTCTACGAATTGCCCTTCGGAGCGCTCGGCGCGGCATTCGGCGGGAGATTTGTGCGGCGGAAACTGGAAAAACTATTTGCCTACCGGCACGAAGAGACGGCGCGTGCACTGGAGGAAGAGAAAAAGTGGTGAAACGCGGAGCGTCTACGAGCGCGCTGGCGACGACGCACCCACCATACGGCACCGAATGGAAAACGTACGCGGCGTGCCATTTTTCGCAATAAGGAATCATTGAAGACGCTCCGGTGAAGCGGAGTTGGTGTACACTGAGGCTTCTTCATAGATACCGCAAGGATGTGTGAAGCGGCGAGTCGAGGAGGGCCCCAAACGTGAGTCCAACAAAACCAGCTTCCGCGACGGCGAACGACGAAGCGAACGCGGCGCGGCGCGAGACGCTGAGCATCACCGACAATCGCACCGGCAAGCAATATGAAATTCCCATCCAGCACGACACGATTCGCGCGCTCGACTTGCGGCAGATTAAGGTACACGGCGACGATTTCGGAATGATGAGTTACGACCCGGCGTACACGAACACGGCCTCGTGCATCAGCCGCGTGACCTTCATTGACGGCGACAAGGGGATTTTGCGCTACCGCGGATATCCCATCGAAGAGCTGGCGGAAAAAAGCACGTATCTTGAGACCGCCTATTTGATTCTTTACGGCGAGCTGCCGACACGCGCGCAACTGGACGATTGGACCTATCACATCACGCACCACACGTTCATTCATGAAAGCATCAAGAAATTCCTCGACGGCTTCCATTACGACGCGCACCCGATGGGGATGGTTATTTCCGCGGTGGCGGCGCTTTCGACGTTTTATCCGGACGCGAAGGACATTCTCGACGAGAGCTCGCGGCAGAAGCAGACCTGGCGGCTGATCGGCAAAATGCCGACGATGGCAGCGTTCGCGTACCGGCACAGCCTGGGAATGCCTTACGTCTATCCGGATAACGAACTGAGCTATCCGGGAAATTTTCTGAACATGCTCTTCCGTACCACGGAATTGAAGTACCGGCCGAATCCGACGCTGGAGCGTGCACTGGATGTACTTTTCATTCTGCACGCGGACCACGAACAGAATTGCTCGACGAGCGCGATGCGCGGGGTGGGCAGTTCGCAAGTGGATCCGTATTCGGCGATTGCTGCGGCAACGGCAGCGCTCTATGGCCCGTTGCACGGCGGCGCGAACGAAGCGGTGCTGCGCATGCTGCTGGAAATCGGGTCTGTGAACCGCGTGGCGGAGTACGTCAAGCATGTGAAAGCGGGCGAGAAAAAACTGATGGGCTTCGGGCATCGCGTCTACAAGAACTACGACCCGCGCGCGAAGATCGTGAAGCGCATAGCGTATGAAGTCTTCGACGTGATGGGGCGAAACCCGTTGATCGATATCGCGCTGGAATGCGAAAGGATTGCGCTCGAAGACGACTATTTCGTGAAGCGCAAGCTTTATCCGAACGTGGATTTTTATACCGGGCTGATCTACCAGTCGATGGGATTTCCGATGACGATGTTCCCGGTGCTTTTTGCCATTCCGCGGACTTCGGGCTGGATCGCACAGTGGCAGGAAATGCTTCTCGATCCAGAGCAGAAAATCGCGCGGCCGCGGCAGATTTATCTGGGGTACGACTCGCGCAGTTATATTCCGATGGATCACCGCAGCTAACGTTCCGGATGGGAAGATTTCCGAAACGGACCGCACCGTCTGCGTGAGTCAGGTATTTAGTGCGTTTTGGCGAGCAGCCCGCCGCGCTTGTTTTCGTAAAGCGCCTTGTCGGCACGCTCCATCAGACACTGCGCGGTTTCGTCTTTTTCGTAAGCGGCCCAACCGGCAGCGCTGGCCACTTCCATTTCACTTCCCTGCAAATCCATTTTCAGTGTGCCCAGCCGCCTGACGAGGCTGGATACGGACTGAAGCTCACATTCCGGCAAGATCACTAGAAATTCGTCGCCGCCCATGCGCACGGCGAGATCCGAGGCGCGGATCAGCTTGCTCAAGCGATCGGAGAAAGTGCGCAGGACATTGTCGCCGGCGGCGTGGCCATATTTGTCGTTGATCGCTTTGAAGGAATTCAAATCGAGCATGAGAACGCTCAAGGGATGGCCGTAACGTTGAGAGCGCGCGACTTCGGCTTCCAGGCGTTCGAGGCCCAGGCGGCGATTCGAGAGGCCGGTAAGCGGATCGTGCGTCGCCAGGCGGTGAAATTCCTCGGCGCGAATTTTCAGGCTGGAAAGCATCTCCAAATGGTGCGCCGTCTGGCGGCGAAGACGCTTGATGAGCCATTGCTGATAAATCGTATAAAGGTTGAAGAGCAGAACCAATCCCACGAGGGCATGAACGGCGACATTGAGATTGAGCTGGAAGGTCTGGCTGGTCTCGCGAAGAATGCTGGGTAGAGCCACCATGACCACGAGGAACGTCAACAGCAGCATGACCATGACGGCGGCCCACCACATCCACCAGTCGCGGCGCTCGAGGCGCTTCAGGTCCTTTTGCGCGACTTCCATCTCCCGAAGCTGTAAATCCGAAAATGGCTCGACAACAGCAGAATCAAATTCCGGCACAAAAATGCCTTGGAGGAAATCTGTGGGGGCTCTGCTGAGGATTATAGCTTTACGGAGCCTGCGGCGCACACGGATGTTCGGTTTGTTGCCTGGAGTGAACGATTTCCAAAGGCAGGCGTGGAGCAACAAAAAGGCCGCTACTTCCGCTGCCTTTTCGCCCGGGCGCTGGCGTATTCGCCACGCTTGACGGCGGCGACGAAGCGATCAGCGTCGCGCGTGGGGCGTGGAATGCGATAACCATCGAGCACGGCGGTGACGAATTCGATGGCGCGAGAGAGCGAAATCCGGTGGCCTTGCGTGACGTAAATCGGGCGGACATTTTTGCGCGTTCGCAGCGCAGCGCCCAAAATTTCCTCACCATCGAGCAGCGGAGTCCACGAACCTGTGCGAGCCGACGGCTCAGCGTGCGAGCCGACGAGGATGGATTTCGCGCAGCCGATGGCGGGGCGATCCAGCAAGAGGCCAAGATGACAGGCGATGCCGAAGCGGCGCGGATGCGCGTAGCCGTGGCCATCATAGAAAATCAGGTCCGGCGCGTGGCGAACGCGCGCGAATAGCTTCAGCAGCGCGGGGATTTCGCGGAAGCTCAGCAAGCCGGGAACGTAGGGAAACGTAAGCGGCGCAGTGACCCAGGCGCGCTCGATTTCCTGCATCTGAGGAAAACGGTAAAGCACCACGCCGGCGATGGCGCGATTGTGAGCGAGATCGAAGGCCAGATCGGCGCCAGCGACGACGCGAATGCGCGGCAGGCGGTCGGCAAGTTCCAGGCGCTTGCGCAGGCGCAATTGAATCTGCACGGCTTCGCGAGGCGCGACGCGCCACGGATGCAGGCGAAGGAATTTCATCCAATTGAAACTATACGCCGGGTGAGGTTGCTTTTGCGAAGCGGGGAGAAGAGCGAGCGTGGCGTTCGGGCGTATAATTTGGATTCGATTCGGCGCTGGCAAATGGGGCAAGCGCCGCTCCCCGCGGAGACGCAGATGCAATTGAAAATTTCCAGCCGGCAGTCGGGCGATGTCACGGTTGTGGACCTCGAGGGGCGCGTGGTCATCGGGAGGGAAAACGACGCGCTGAACGAGCAATTGGAAAAAATGGCGCGCGGAGGCGGGAAAAAACTCCTTGTGAATCTGGCGAAGGTCACGCAACTGGACAGCTCCGGGATTTGCACGCTGGTGCGAGGGCTTACGACGGCGAAAAATTCCGAAGGCGTTTTTAAGATTGTCCACGCGGGAGGCAAGGTGCAAGAAGTGCTGGAAGTGATGCACCTTACGCGCGCGATTCCCACGTTCGACGATGAGGCGAAGGCCGTCGCGAGCTTCAGCACAACCGCAGATTCCGCGCCGGGATAATCCCGAGCTCAGAATCAGGCGCCGAGAGCTGCGGGCGCGACGCAATCCCGCGCGCCGCGATTTTCGGCCTTGAGAAAGTGGGCGCGCGCCCCTAGGCCGGCCCGGCGGAATTCCTCAACCAAAAGTCCAGCAATCTCCGCAGTATTCCTTCGCGTAAATGCCAGAACCGAAGAACCCGCGCCGCTGAGAAAGACTCCCAGCAAATCCGGATGCGACAGATTCAGGCAGCGGTCGAGGCCGGGAATCAGCGCGCTGCGATAAGGCTGATGCAGGCGGTCGCGGAAAAATTCGCGCTGAAGATCGAAGCGTCCGGAAAACATCGCGGCGACAAATAGAGCCGTGCGCTGAAGATTGTGCACGGAATCGGCGCGATGGTATGCGGCGGGCAAAACTGCGCGTGCCTGCGCCGTGGGCATTGCCAGTTCGGGAATGACGGCGGCAATTTCCACGTCTTCGGGCATTTCCGTTTTGAAAGCCAGTACTTCACCGGAATCTTCGCAGCGCGCGGAGACGACGAAACCGCCGTGATATGCGGCGGCGACATTGTCGGGATGCCCTTCGATTTCCGCGGCGAGGCGGAGGATTTCTGACGCTTCGAGTTGAATTGCGCAGAGGCGCGCGCCTGCGAGAATCCCCACGACAATTGCGGCGGCGCTGGAGCCGAGTCCGACGCCGACAGGGATTTCATTTTCGATTTCGATTCTGGCGTGGGGAATTTCTGCATGGGCATGCGCAGCGACGCGGCGAATCGCTTGAGAGACGAGATTCGAATCATCGAGCGGAACACGGCCGGGTTCTGGACCACGATAAGAAATTTCCAGGCCGGAACGCCGAGGCGGCGCAACGCGAAGCCGCAAATAGAGATTCAGCGCCAGCGCAGCGCAATCGAACGCGCAGCCGAGATTTGCGGAGGTCGCGGGAACAATGATGGCAGAGCTGGAATCGAACGCAGCGCTGCCGGTGACAGACGCGCAAGCGGGAGAAGTGGCCACGTTCAATCTCCTGCCGCGACAGCCGCGGGCGCGCCGAGTTCGGCGAGATAGGATTCGAAGGCGGCCAATTTGGGCTCGATGGCCGGCGCGGCGGTGAACTCGCCGGAGAGCGCGTCGGTGGTTTTCAGGCCGTTGCCGGTGATGCAAAGAACAGTTGTTTCACCGGCGGCGATGCGGCCTTGAGCGATCAGCTTCTTCGCGCACGCGACGGTCACGCCACCGGCGGTCTCTGCGAAAATGCCTTCGTTTTCAGCGAGAAGGCGAATTCCCGCGACGAGTTCGGCGTCGCTGGCGTCTTCGGCCCATCCGCCGCTGGAACGAATTGTCTTCACCGCGTTCTCGCCGTCCGCAGGATTGCCGATGGCGAGGGAGCGGCAAATGGTCTTGGGGCGCTGCGGATCGATTTCCTCGGACTGATTCTTCACCGCCGTGGAAATTGGCGAGCAACCTGCCGGCTGAGCGCCGAAAATTTTTACGGGCTTCGGCTCGACGAAGCCGAGCTCGACGAGTTCGTGGAAGGCCTTGGCGATTTTCGTGATGAGCGAGCCGCCGGCCATGGGCACGATGACGTTGTCTGGCAGACGCCAGCCCAGCTGCTCGGCAATCTCGAAGCCGACGGTCTTCGAGCCTTCGGAGTAATAAGGGCGCAGGTTCACGTTGACGAAACCCCAGTGATAGCGCTCGGCGATCTGCGCGCAGAGGCGATTCACCTGATCGTAATTGCCGCCGATGCGCACGACGCGCGCGCCGAAGACTTCCGTGCCGAGGACTTTAGCGGCTTCGAGATCGGAGGGAATAAAAATCCACGCTTCGAGCCCATTGCGCACGGCCTGTGCGGCGACGGCGTTGGCAAGATTGCCCGTCGAGGAGCAGCCCACGACTTTGAAGCCGAAAGCTTTGGCCTGCGCGAGGGCCATGGCCACGACGCGATCCTTGAACGAAAGCGTGGGGAAACACGCGGCGTCGTTTTTCAAGTAGAGATTGCGCGAGCCGATACGTGCGCCGAGGCGCGGCGCTTCGACGAGTGGCGTGAAGCCGACGGGCAGGCTGGAGCGATTTTGCGGCTCGATGGGCAGCAGCTCCGCGTAACGCCAGATATTGGAGGGGCGCGCGGCGATTTCTTCGCGCGTCAGGATTTCGCGGATGGCGCTCAAATCGTAGCTGACTTCGACGGGCGAGAAGCAATCCTCGCAGAGAACGAGCGGACCATTGCCGAGCAAGCGGCCGCATTGGCGGCAGCGCAACTGAAACAAAGGAGCCATTTCATCTTCCTCAAATCACGCCGAGAGGTGAATTGCGGATTCGAGCGTTTGAGCGCAAAAAGAACTCAACGGTCGAGTATGGGAAGAGACGCAAACTGCACTGCTGCGTAAGTCTCATGTCCCCCGCGACTCGGGGCAGGAATTGGCACCGCGGTTCTGGAAGTCCTGACTCGGTTGCCGTGGCGTCCTCGGGCCTGATCCCTCGGCCACTCTTCATGAGACTCAGATCGGAAGGACCTGAGTCCGAAGGCCTGTAATGATAATCTAAGTGGAGATGCTTCTCAAGGCGCACGCTGCGAACAGCCGAAATCAGCGGTTGATGCAGCAGGAAATGCGGCTGAAGCGCGCTGCGGAAGATTCAGGAGTTTAGACGACAGTGGAAAAATTTCGGGTGGGAATTCTAGGAGCGACGGGCGCGGTGGGACAGCGATTCGTCCAACTGCTCGAGCATCATCCGTGGTTTGAGGTCGCGGAAGTGGCGGCGTCGGAGCGCTCCGCCGGAAAGGCGTATGTGGACGCAGCCGGATGGCGGCTGGATACGCCGCTGCCGAAGGCGGCGGGCGGTCTTTTAGTGAAGGATTTGCGTCCAAATCTGGATTGCGATTTTGTTTTTTCCGGACTGGATTCCTCAGTGGCAGGAGAAGCGGAAGAAGAATTCGCTAGTGCAGGTTATCCGGTGATCAGCAACAGCCGGAATCATCGCATGGATGCCGATGTGCCTCTGCTCATACCCGAAGTGAATCCGCAGCACACGGCGATTTTGCCGCACCAGCAAGCAGCGCGAAATTATTTGACGGGTTTCATCGCCACAAATCCGAATTGTTCGGCGATTGGACTGGCGCTGGCGCTCAAGCCGCTGGAAGATGCATTTGGCCTGGAGGAAGTCTTTGTCGTGACGATGCAGGCGATTTCCGGCGCGGGACATTCCGGCGTGGCCGCAGGCGCAATTCACGACAATGTGATTCCTCACATCAGCGGCGAGGAAGAAAAGATGGAAGCCGAGCCACAGAAAATCCTCGGCAAGCTCGAAGCGCAGCGGTTCGTGCCGGCGGGATTTCGCGTCAGCGCGCATTGCAATCGCGTGCCGGTAATCGACGGCCACACGGAAGCGGTCTCCGTGCGGCTGAGGCGAAAGGCTTCGCTTGAGGAAGTCCGCGAGGCGTTTCTGAGTTTTACGGCGGAGCCGCAGCGGCTGAAATTGCCCTTTGCGCCTGCGCATCCGATTCTTCTGCGCGAGGAAGCGGACCGGCCGCAGCCGCGGCTGGATCGCAACGCGGAAAATGGCATGGCGGTTGTTGTCGGAAGACTCCGGCCGTGCCCACTGGCTGATTTCAAGTTCACTTTGCTTTCGCATAACATGATTCGCGGCGCGGCGGGCGCGGCGATTTTGAACGCGGAACTGCTGGCAGCGCAGGGACATCTGCGGCGGCGAAATGGATCCGATGCGGAGCATAAACAGTTACTCGGCGCCCGGGCGTTAGAAGCTGGGAGCCGACGCAGTGGTTAGTTTGCGGCGCGCAGTTTCCCGCTGATGCACAGCAGAGAATCATCCCCTGCCTGCAAACGCACCACACTCCCGAAATCCGCAAGCCCTAAACGCATCATCGGACGCATCCCTCGCTGAACAGGACGCGAGCGTTATATACTGCGCGTTCTGATTCGGAGAGCTTCACAGAGGGAGGCTTGAACCACGTGAGAAATTTTATTCGCTGGATGTGTTCGGCTGCCGCAATGATTGTGTGCCTGTCGGTCTTCTTGATCGCCTTCATCGCATCCTCGCAACGCGCCGTGGCCCAGCAAGTGGATGCGAGCCTCTACAGCGCGATGCGCTGGCGACTGATCGGTCCTTATCGCGCCGGACGCGTCACGTCCGTCGCCGGAATCCCGGGCGATCCATCCACATATTATTTTGGGACGCCGGGCGGCGGCGTTTGGAAGACGACGGATGGAGGCGTGGTGTGGAAGCCGATTTTTGACGCCGAGCACGTGGCTTCCATCGGCGCAGTGGCGCTGGCACCGTCGGACACAAATATTATTTACGTTGGAACGGGTGAGCAGACTCCAGGAAACGGAGTTTACAAATCCACCGACGCGGGCGCGACGTGGACGCACATTGGACTGGAGGACACGCACTTCATCAATTCGGTGGTCGTCGATCCGCGGAATCCGGACATCGTGCTCGTTGGCGCGATGGGCGACAACGCGGCGAGCGAAAATCGCGGCGTGTATAAGACGACGGACGGCGGAAAAACGTGGAAGAAGGTGCTGTATCAGGACGATATGACAGGCATCGCGGACATGGTGCTCGACCCGAATAATCCGCGCGTCGTTTACGCGGCGCTGTGGCATCCGTTTTCGCGCGTTTTCTTCGCGTCGGCGGGAGCGCCGCTGAAGGGTCCCGACGCGTGGATTTACAAATCGACGGATGAGGGTTCCACGTGGAAACGGCTGGATGCAGACGGAATGCCTTCGGACAAATGGGGCCGCACGGGAATTGCCGTCGCACCGGGGGATCACGGGCGGCGGGTATTCGCCATCGTCGACGAGGGGCTATATCGCTCCGATGACGCGGGCGAGAACTGGAAGCAAATTACGAAAGATCCGCGCGTCGTGGGCAGTGGGTATTTCAGCCGCGTGTTCGTCGACCCCAAGAATGCCGACATGGTTTACGTGGTGCAAACCTGTCTGTATCGCTCGACGGATGGCGGGAAAACTTTTGAAGCGTTCAAAGGCGCGCCAGATGGCGACGACTACCACGTGTTGTGGATCGATCCGGCAAATTCGAAGCGTCTGTTCCTGGGCGTCGATCAAGGCGCGATCATCAGCGTGGATGGCGGCAAATCGTGGACGACGTGGTACAACCAGCCTACCGGCCAGCTCTATCACGTCTCGGCCGACAATCAATTTCCGTACATCATTTACGCGTCGGAGCAGGATAGCGGCAGCGTGGCGATTCCCAGCCGCAGCGATTTCGGACGCATCCGCGACCGCGACGTTTTTGCGCCGGATGGCTATGAATTCGGATACATCGTGGAAGATCCGGTGCACCCGTACTACGTCTATTCGGATGGCGCGCCGGGGACGATTGTCCGGCTGGACCGCAGAACGAATCAGGCGATGACCGTCTTCGTCGCCGGCCTGAAATACCACGTCTCATCCAACGCTCCGCTGGCGTTTTCCCCCGAAGACCCAAATACGCTGTATTACAGCGCGCAGTATGTGCTCGAGACGAGCGACAGCGGAATGACCTGGAGCGAAATCAGCCCGGATCTGGGCGCGCGGCCGGAAGTGAAATCTTCCGGCGGAACGGGGCGCAGACCGAGTCCGCGAAATGGCGTGATCAGTGCGCTCGCGCCGTCGCCGGTTTCGTCGAACGTAATGTGGGCGGGCACGACGAACGGGCTGATTCAAATGACGCGCGACGGCGGCGCCACATGGCAGAACGTTTCGCCGCCGGAATTGACCGACCGGAGTTTCGTGAGCATCGTGGAAGCGTCGCCTTTCGACGCCGCGAGCGCCTACGCGGCGGCCGACAATTTCAATGACCTAAAGCCGCACTTCTATCGCACGCACAACTACGGCGCGACGTGGCAGGAGATCAATGACGGGTTTCCGCAAAGCGGGATTGCTCGCGTCATCCGCGAGGATACGGAACGCAAAGGATTGCTCTATGCGGGAACGGAGACAGGCGTCTACGTTTCTTTCGACGACGGCGACCACTGGCAATCGCTGCAGCTCAATCTGCCGACGTGCTCGGTGCGCGATTTGATTGTTCATGGCGATGACTTGGCGATTGCGACCTATGGGCGATCGCTCTGGGTGCTCGACGACGTGACGCCGCTGCGCCAGGCCAGCGCGCAAGTGGCCGGCGCGGATGCCTATTTTTATCGGCCGGAGACGGCCATTCGCACGATTTGGGACAACGATCAGGATACGCCGCTGCCGCCAGAGGTTCCGGCCGGGCAAAATCCGCCTGATGGCGCTTTCCTTGACTACTATTTGAAATCTGCGCCGCAGGGCGACATCACTATGGCGATTTACGATTCGATGGGAAATCTAATTCGTCAGTACACGAGCGCGCCGCCAAAATCCACGGACCACAAGCCGGACGCCGTGCCGGAATACTGGTTCGCGCCGCCGACGGTGCTGCCGAAGGACGCGGGCATGAATCGCTTCGTGTGGAATCTGCGCTATCCGCATCCGGAGGCGCTGAGCTACGGAGTTTATGGCGGACTTCAAAAGTACGTGGAATTTTACGGCACGCAGGATGCCATTCCCGGCGTCACGCCGCGCGATCAACCGCTCGGGCCGCTTGTCGTTCCGGGCGATTACTCGATCGCTCTAACCGTGAATGGCCAGACGTACCGGCAGGCGCTGCACGTTGAGAAAGACCCGCGCGTTCCGGCCGCGCAATACGATTATGTTTCGCTGTTCAATCTGATCCAGCGAATGGCGAACGGAATGTCGGCGAGCTACGACGCGTTTGGCCGCGCGGAAGCGTTACATGCGGCCGTGGAGGATCGTCTGAAGGGCCTGAGGGCCAATGCGCAGGCCAAGGACGCACTCGACGCGGCGACGACATTCGAAAAGAAGCTGGATGACATACAAAACGGCGGCAGCATGGCGCCGGGATTCGGGACGGTCAATAGCATTCTGACGCAGGAAGTCTACGCCGCGAATATGGGCGATGGCGCACCGCCGCAAACCGTGAAGGACTCCACGAACGTGGCTTGCACATACCTCGACAAGGATTTCGAGGCGTGGCGTAACTTGAATGCGCACGATCTGCCCGCGCTGAATTCTCTCTTGCAAAAATACAATCTGGCGCCGATTGCAGCGGCACAGATCCAAGCGTCCGCTGGCTGCGGAAAATAGCCGGAGACGCATGGCGCAAGCGCGTACTGTGTTCGGCATGGCTCGTCCGTCAGGCCAGTTGCCTAACACGCGACTTGCTCGGCGCGGATGCACTTGCCTTACGTTTGCATTGCTATGATTGCGCAAGCGGAGGTGCATCGTGCGACGAAAAATCACCTGGGCTCTCGCAATTTCGCTTTTCGCTATCGCCAGTGCCGCTGCGCGCCCGTCCACCGGCAGGATTGCTGGCGTGGTGCTCGGTGCCAATGACCGGCCAGTCGCTAATGCGGATGTGGTGATTGAGCGCTCGGACGGCTCGCATCCAGCAGCGACACATACGGATGCAAAAGGGCAATACGCCGTGAAATTCCTCGTTCAAGGGTATTACGACATTCGCGCTTCTCGAGGCGAATCGGCCTCGCCGTGGAAGCACAATGTAATCGTCAGGTGGGGACAGACGACGGAAGTGAATCTGCGCCTGCGTCGCATTCCGCCATCGAAATAGGCGGGGTGGCTATTGCCCTGCAGACGGGCTGGACAGTACCTTTCACGCGAGATATGTCTCCTAAGTTCTTTATTTTCAATAAAAGTACCGGCGGGAAAGTACTATCCCATTAGACCCTCCGCATTATTGTTACGGTTGCGAGCCCTCTCTAGCATGGCATAGCGGGTTGGGGGACGTGCTGCGGGGACGACGGCTCCTAAAGGAGCCGGGGCCGCTTCCAACCCGAATCAAGCCCGCTGCCGGTGTTCCCCCAGCATTAACCCCCACCGGCAGCGGAGCTCTTTAACTCCTCCTGGAACGCTTCGCAAAAAACGCGCCAATGAGATTGCCCTGCGAGCGGGGCTTGCCGCGCAGAGGCGCGACATTTCCATTCCGATGAGGCAGCTTCATTTCGGCAGGTAATCTAGAAGGTGGTGATCCCGAGGAAAATGTCGGGATAGGCGTTCAGGTCATTGAGTACGAGGTTGCTGGCCGCGGAGTAGAACACGACAACATGTCCCGGCCCGTTGATCACCGGAGCCAGCGACGCGCCGTTTCCCGCGGCATGAATTGCGGATACACTCGAAATTGCAGTGCTTGGCGCGCAGCCATTGAGCCCTTGAATGCAGGTGTTGCGAACGTAGATGTTCTCGAAGCCATTTGTGGGCGTAGCGGTAAGATTCGTCGCCAGCGAAGCATAGGCGACAAACTGTCCTGTGCTGCCCAGGCTCGGGGATTCGCTCAACGCATTTGCGGGTGAAACTCCATCCGTGGCGACGGAGATCAACGAAGTCGCCGGCTTGCAGCCCGTTGCCACGCCCTGGCACGTATCGCGCAGATAAATTTCCTGGGTGCCATTCGAGGATGTACCGAGATCCGTCGCCGTGGAAGCAAAGGCAACGAACCGGCCGTCAGAGGTCATCGCCGGCTCGCCGCTTGCACCGTCCGCGAAGGTTGTACCATCCGGAGTCGAAATCAGGGTTGCGGCGCTCGACGTGCAGCCTTTCGAAATGCCGATGCAGAATCCGGTGCGATAGACTTCCTGTGCGCCGCCGGAACCTCCGCCAAGATTCGTTGCCGCGGACGTGAATACGACAAATTGGCCCGTCTTCGTGGAGACGACTGCAGGCTGAGAACTCGCGCCGGCAGCAGGAGTTGTGCCGTCAGGCGTGGAGACCAGATACGTCGTCGGCTTGCAGGCCGTCACCGAGACTCCCAAGCAAGTGTCGCGCAGGAAAATTTCCTGTGCGCCGGTCGTCGCGCTCGAGACGAGGTTCGTTGCCGTGGAAGCGAAGGCGATGAAGCGGCCTTCCGAGCTGATGGAAGGTCCGCCGGAGCCGCTGTTACCCGGAGTCACACCGTCTGTGGCAACGGAAATGAGCCCCGTGGTTTGCGTGCAAGCGGAACTGGATCCGACGCCTGCGCACGGATTGGCCACGAAAACCTGCGGGGTGACGCCATCGAAGTTAATTCCGGAAACGAGGTCCGTGGCCAGCGAGGTATACGTAACCTCCGTTCCGTTCAGATCCACCGCCGGTTCGGAACTGGGGCCGTTTGCCAATACCGGCTGAGTGTTGTTTCCATTGGCGATCGAACCGCCCGGCCCGACGTTCACAAGGATGGTCCGGGGCACGCACCCGGTCGCTTGGCCGAGGCAAGTATCACGCAGAAAGATATTCGGCTCGCTGTTTGTCAGCGGATTCGGCGGCGGATTAATCAGGGTGGTTTGGAGAAGATTCGTCGAAGAGGAAACGAAAATTACGAATCGCCCGCTCGGATCCATGGCCGGACCGGAATTCGGCGGAGCCGTGGCACCGTCGTTCGCTTGCACGCCATCTGTCGCCACATCCACCAATTCCGGCAGGCCAAGGCCGGTTGACGACGGAATCACGGAGAAAGGAAGAGTCCCTGAAGCGCCTCCGCCCGGAGTTGGATTCACAACTTGCACGGTGTACGTTCCGGCTGCCGCCAAGTCTCCGCTGGAGAGAGCCGCCACCAGTTGCGAGCCGATGAAAGTAGTCGGCCTGCCGCTTCCGTTGATGAGGACCTGGCTTGCCCCATCGAATCCGCTTCCCTGGACTCCCAGCGAACCCGTGATCACGCCGGCGACATAGACAGAAGGGGAGACCGAGGTAATGATGGGGACGGGATTCACCACGTTAAGCACAAGTACGTTCGATGTTCCTCCGCCCGGCGGATTCAATCCGACCGCCGGCGGGTTCACAACGGCGACCTGCAACGGGCCCGCCGTTGCAAGATCGGTGGAATTCAGCGAGGCGCGAACTTCGGTGCCATTTACGTAATCGCCGCTCGACGAGCCATTCATCTGGCGGTTGTTGCCATTCACGGTGACAACCGAGGTATAGACGAAATTGGAACCTATAACTGTGATCGTCGGTCCACTGCCTCCGGCAAGCACGCTGTTCGGAATAATGGAAGTGATGATCGGTATTGGCGGAGCCGTTGTTGTCACCGTCAGATAAACGATGTTTGAAGTTCCTCCGCCGGGCTGCGGAGAGAATACGGTGACGTCAATCGTGCCGGGCGTGTTGAACTGCGCTTGGAGGGGATTTACCGGGTTGATGGCCGCGCTCAACTCGTTCTGTCCAAACTTATCGAAAATTGTGACCTGTGGCGCTCCGTTCAACAAGATTAGCGAGCTGGGCGCAAATCCGGAACCGTTGACGATCAGAGTAAATTGCGTTCCGGCAGCAGGGACCGACGTGGGAGAAATAGTCGAGATTGCCGGGATCGGCAGATTGATGATATCTCCGCAGGAAACGAGTGGAATCACAACAGCGGCCAGTCCCAGCGCCAAAATTAAGGTTCTTTTTCGTATGTCAAGCATTCCTTGGTTCTCGATTATTGATCCCTGTCCGGAACTCGTGCGCCCAGAGTTTGCCAACAGCGTTGCGGCAATCCAAGAGACTACTAAAGATGAGGAAACAGGGCAACCGGGATGTCCCGCTTTCCAACGGGACGGACCACATCTCGCGAGCCACAACAGGCAAGAAATCGTCCGATTGACCAGCAACATGCAATGCACATGAGAGAGCCACAAAATGAATATGGCACTTCGGCCGGTCATGATATGAAACGAAGGAAAATGCAAAGTACGGATTATTGTTACCGCAAACAATATATATATCCTGTTTTACGTACAATATGCTATACATTAAAATATATGATATACATCATTTAGCGGCTATGTGCTTATATTTCTATTGTTTGCAGATATATACGTAATGTTACGATATGGTTTCAGCCTTGCATACTCGCCTCAGTCGGAGTTAGAGCATTCGGCTAGATTCGTGAAATGTCAGTTTTGCACTCGGGCGGTGCCGAGCTGGCAAAAATTGGCGAGCTTGGCCCAGCCCAAACCGCCCTCTTCGCTTCGACACTTCCACTACAAAGGTGCAGCGAGCCCGATATTCTTCAAACTTGTCAAACGTTCAAGGAGGGATCATGCAAAACATAAGCGAGACAAAATTTTCTTTTCTCGTGTTCGCGCTTCGCTCCGCTGGAGTGGTGGCGCTACTTTTCGCATTGAGTTCCGTGGCGATGGCGCAGTCGACAGCCACGCTGCAAGGACTCGTCACGGATGCATCAAACGCCGCGGTGCCCGGCGCCACGGTGCTCATTCACAACCAAGGTACCGGCGTGGATGTTACGACGAAGACGGATCAAGCCGGTGACTACGTAATGCCTGGATTGCTTCCGGGCCTTTACACCATCACCTTCAACGCCAATGGATTTCAGAGCTTCGTTATTAAGGATTTGAAGCTCGACGTGGCCACGACGGTCACAGAAAACGCGCAACTGAAAGTAGGGGAAGTTACGCAGGAGGTGGTCGTTAATGGTGGCACACCTCTAGTGAATCCGAGCAGCATTTCCGTGAGCCAGGTGATTACGCAAAAGACGGTGCAGGAGATTCCTTTGAATGGCCGGCATTTTCTGGATCTGGCTAACCTGACGCCCGGGACGATGACGGCGCCCCAGAATGGATTCCTGGTCTCCCCGCTGCAGGGCTTGGGCGCACTGAGCATTGATACGGCCGGTCAGCGCGAAACGACAGTGAATCTGCTGGTCAACGGCGTCAACTTGAACGATGAAGTACAGAACCAAGCCACGTTCCAGCCGTCAATTGATACGGTGTCGGAATTCAAGATCGACAACTCCACGTTTCCCGCGCAGTATGGCAGAAACTCCGGCGCGATTATCAACATCGCCACGCGCTCGGGAACGAACGATTATCACGGCGAAGCGTTCGATTTCCTGCGCAACAATTATTTCGACGCGCGCAACTTTTTCAATCCCGTGGGCACGACGCAATCACCTCTCAACCGCAATGATTTTGGCGGCGACTTCGGAGGGCCGGTCAAGAAAAATAAGGCATTCTTCTTCGCCAGCTATGAGGGCCTGCGACAGCTTCACGCATTACCACTGGAGGTGAGCGTTCCGGGAACTGGAACCACTTCTTCAAATACTGTGGTCAACAGCCTTCTGACTCTGCTTGCGAAGGACGCGCCGGCGAATGGCACGTTGGGCGGACAACCGGCCTTCTTCGGGTCCACGAACGCACCGGTGAATGTAGACATCGGAACAGGCGACCTGGACTTCAATTTGACCAGCAATGATCAATTTCATGGTTACTATGCCATTGAAAAAGATCATCGCTTTGAGCCGACGTCGGCGACTAACGTTCCTGGTTTCGGCGACACGCGCGACGGATCGCGGCAGCTTTTGACCCTGAGTGAGAGCCACATTTTTAATCCCGACATGACCAACCAGGTTCGTCTTGGATTCAACCGCCTGCACATCACGTTCTTACCGAACGACAGCAATCTCACGCCATCCAGTTTTGGCATTGGCCTTCCGGCTACAGTGCCTAACGTTGGTCTGCCGAGCATTGTGATCCAAGGACTCCCGTCCGGGGTTCTGGAGTTCGGTAACCCTGGCGGGGAACCTCAGGGACGCGGCGACACCACAGTGGCGTTCAACGACACAATGACCTGGCTGAAGGGCAAGCACACGGTCGACTTCGGTGTGGATATCAGCCGGTTCTACAACAATAATATTGGAGAAAACGTGGGCTCGTTCACATTCAGCTCACTTACCAATTTCCTGAATGACGGGGCTGCAGCCTTCTCGACTCTCGAAGGCAACTCAGACAACAAGGTTCTGATGCCCTCATGGGGCGCTTTTGTTCAGGACAGCTACAAGTGGAAACCGAACCTGACGTTCAATGTCGGTTTGCGCTATGACTGGAACGGGACGCCAACTGAGGCGGCCAATCGGTTCGCCGTATTTGATCCAAGTTCAGATTCGCTGGTTACTATCGGCACTCCGGGATTTGGCCAGGTTTTCCCGACGAACAATAAGCTATTTCAGCCGCGCGTGGGCCTCGCCTGGGATCCGTGGGGTGACGGCAAGACGGCCGTACGCGTCGGTTATGCGATCCTTGATCAACAACCGACGACGAACGTCGTTTCCGGATTGACGGGAAATCCGCCGTTTGCGGTGCCGCTGGCGAGCAGTTCCGCCACAAACAGCATTACGTTGGAGGCTCCGCCGACGAATCCCAAGACAGTCTCGCCTTTCACTGTCGATCCGAACTACCACGACGCCTACGTGCAGGATTGGAACGTCACAATTCAGCGCGAGCTGACCAATACATTGGGCATTCAAGTGGCTTACGTCGGCTCCAAGGCCACTCATTTGCAGCAGGAAGTGAACCTCAACCAGCCCGCAGTCGTCGCCGGCGTTTTTGGGGTGAAGACTGCCGCTCCATACGCAAACTTCAGTGAAATACCGGAGGTCACGAGCAACGGCAATTCCAATTACAACGCCCTCTGGGTGACAGCCAAGAAACAGGCGACTCATGGGCTTGAGTTCTTGGCGACCTACACGTGGTCGAAATCTCTCGACTACGCCTCGCTCGATTTCCCGAACGTTCTTCCGCAGGACAGCAACAACCTGCAGAATGAGTACGGACCTTCGGATTTCGACGCGCGGAACCGTTTTGTGCTGAGCGGTTTCTATTCCTTGCCGTTCAAGGGGAATCGAGCGATTTCCGGGTGGCAGGTTGCAGTTGTCACACAAGCGCAGAGCGGCAATCCGCTGACGGCGTATATGTCCGGAGTCAGCGGTCTTTTCCCGGGTGCCGTCGTGCGACCCAATGTGACAGGGCCGATCGATGTCACCGGCAACCCATCAAACTGGATTGCGAACCCAGGCGTCTTCACCAATCCGTGCAGCTCAGCGAGTGGAACGCTGGTCTGCGCCCCTGGAAACGAAGGCCGGAACTCGATCATCGGGCCGGACTTTGTAGACACGGACTTCTCGTTGATTAAGGACACGAAGATCACCGAGCGGGTCACGTCCGAATTTCGGGCGGAAGCGTTCGATATCTTTAATCATCCCAACTTCGGCGATCCGAACTTCGTTTTCAACGCGGCGACGGGCACTGCGCTGGCTTCCAGCGTGATTAACTCGACGCGCTTCCCGACGGGTGACTTCGGCTCGTCGCGACAGCTCCAGTTTGCGCTGAAGCTGATTTTCTAAACCAAGCCGCGTAACGCGGCTATTCACCGGGGCGGGGCCGCTGCAAGGCGGCCTCGCTTTTTTGTTTGTGCCATGATGTTCTGTGAGCCGGCACAAAGGAGAGTTACTTCAGATACGTCCGGATGATGTCAATGACGTCATCGGCGGCTTCTTCCGAAGATTTGGAATTTCGCGGCATGTGATGGCGAATGTGGTCCTCCATCAGCTCCCCCATCAGGCTATTGATGGCGCCGCGCGCCGCGGCCAGCCGCTGGAGAACGTCGGAGCAGTGCGCATCCTCTTCAAGCGCGCGCTGGACGGCTTCCAGCTGGCCCACGACTTTCTTCGTGCGATTAATCAGATCGAGTTTTTCTCGCGAAAGGTGCGACATTTTGCTTGACTACCCTATTGGGGTATGGTATCCAATCTGCGGGCTCGATGCAAGAGGGCCCGGGAAATCAGAGCTTATGGAACTTTCACGGCAAGAACAGGAACCTCCGGGTAGCGCGAATCCGAATTTCGCGAAAAGCGAGCATAGCATAAGGCCCTTCTGAGCTCACCGTCTGCTCGCTCTCACGAAACCGATCAACGAGGCGAGCGGGAATCCATGCAGCGTTGCGATCCCCCTCACAAGAATGATCTATCGGTGCGGCGGCTGGCTTTGCAATTCCAAAGTTGCCGATTTTCGCCGCGCAAACTGTACCTCGCGAGCCCGGGCAGCCGGCGCATTGGTTGAGGTTAATGAAGTGCGTCAAATGGCAAAGAAAACATTCTCGTTGCTGGCGTATTTGATTCTCGTCTGCTTGTTGATACTCGGCGGAGAAAGAACTCGCGCGCAAACATCTTCTGCCGCCGGAACGCAGCAGACGCAAGACCAGGTTTCGCTGAATCCACCGCAACAAATAGAGACGGACTCCGGCGCTGCGGCTTCGGGCGATCCTGATTCGGATGCGCTTACGATCTTTCCTCATCTGGATTCCACGCGCTATTGGCTCTCGGGTCAGGCCAATATCATCCTTCAATGGCATCCCGCATTTCCTGCAAAGTATAGCGGTCCAAACAGCCTCTCGGCGGCGGCGCAAAGCTCGACGTCCCATGTTTTCACCGTCTATACAGGTTATGAGCTCTCTGATACGACTCAGGTCTTCGCTGACGCGGAGGATTCCACCGGTCCGGGAATTGGCGACGCTCTGGGTCTGGCCGGGTACACGAATCTCGACGTCGTGCGCACAGCCGACGGAGTTGTTTTGACGCACGCGCCGTATCTGGCGCGGCTCTTGCTTCGCCAGATCATTCCGCTTTCACACGAAAAGGTTTCCGCCGAACGCAATTTTCTCAATCTCGCCACTTCGCTGCCAAAGCGGCGACTCGAATTCTGGGTGGGCAAATTCACCATGCCTGATTTTTTCGATACCAACGGCCCGGGTAGCGACTCGCATCTCCAATTCTTGAATTGGACTGTGGACAATAACGGCGCGTATGACTACGCGGCGAATACCCGCGGCTATACCGACGGCGCGATGGTGGAATACGACGATGGCCGGTGGTCCGCGCGATTCGCCGAGGCGCTGATGCCTAAAGTTGCCAATGGCATCAATCTCGACGCCGATGTGGCGCGGTCGCGCTCGGAAAATTTCGAGGCGGACTACAATGGCGGATTCCTGCATCACCGCGATGGCGCAATTCGCATTCTCGCGTATTTGAATCATGCGGACATGGGGAATTATCGCGAAGCTATCGAAGAATTTCTTGCCGGGGACACTTCAAAGCCCACCATCACTGCCACGCGCCGGCAAGGACGCCACAAGTACGGCTTCGGATTGAATTTCGAGCAAAATCTAACGGGCCAGCTTCGCGCCTTTGGCCGCTGGGGCTGGAGCGACGGACACAACGAATCATTTGTTTACACGGAAGTGGATCGCACGCTCGAACTGGGGGCCGACAACAGCGGCGATTCGTGGCGGCGCAAGAACGACCGCGCGGGCTTCGCTTTTTCGCTCAACGGAATCTCCGGCGATCACGCGCGCTATCTCGCCCTGGGAGGCGACGGCTTTTTGCTCGGCGACGGCTCTCTGAATTACGCGCATGAGAAAATCGTGGAGACGTATTACACAGCGCATATCTGGCGCGGGACATTTGTTTCTTTCGATCTGCAGCACATCAACAATCCCGGCTACAACCAGGACCGCGGGCCGGTGCTCGTTCCCGGCGTGCGCGCGCACGTGGATTTTTGAAAGCGGTGCGTTCGGCTCGCGCATTCGCGCTGCGCGCCAAACGGCGAGGCCGAATCCGGTGTTACTTGTTTCCTCGCGCTACGGGATAACCCTGCGCGACCCAATCGTGCGCGAAGTCCTGCGGGAGCAGAAGGACGACCAACCGCGTAAATCCCATTTTGCGCAGCTCGTCGTACGCCGGATGGACGTTCGGGCAGTTCTCCCAGGGACAGCAGCCGCAATAAATCACGATTTGCTGATTCTTGGAAAGTTTGGCCGCTTCTGCTTTCAGGTTTGCCAGGCCGGATGGCGTCGAAGCCATTCCAGCGTAGATGGCTCCGGGAATATGTCCTCCCTCATAGAGGGCGCGCGCGCCGACTTGAAGCACCATTGGGCGCTCGGCCTTCGGCCCGGCGAGCTTCGCGGCCAGAGCCTCGGGCGAAATCTGCCGCGCGTCTTTCCAATCCGGCGTGCTCGCCGGAGCGGATGCGCTTGACGTCGTTGATGCTGGCGGATCTCCCGCAGGCAGCTTGAGAATGGAGGCAGCTTCCGGCGGAAGCTTATCGGCGCGGGCAAGGAGCGCGCTGACGTGCCACATTTCATCATCCTTTAGCGACGCGTGGAATCCCGGCATGCCGGTCAGGCGTATGCCGTTTTTCACTTTCCAGTAGGTAACGCCCACCGGGTCGTCGGTCACCGTGCCGTCGGGCGTGAAGAGCTGCGGCGGATCGGGGAACATCCCTTTGGCGGCCGCGCTTTCTTGCTGCCCTGGAAGACCATGACAAAAGACGCAATTCATCTGATAGACGGTCGCTCCGTCGGTGAGGTCCGCCGTCGTGAACGTCGAAGCATCTCGCTTGGGAGCTTCACGACTGATTCTGGCGTGCAACGCTTTCCGCGCAAAATACCTTTCCATGGGCATGGGGCTGTCCGACGTCGCCACAGGAGCAAGGCCGTAGCTGAAGTAAACATACGCTCCCGCAAAAACGATTGCGAATCCCACAAGGATCCCCAAAATGAATTTTTTCACAGCTCGAATCTCCTTCCGGCTGCCGATCGCGCTGCGACCCACACGCCTCGGTGCTCAAAAAATTGCAGCGACAATTATGCATCCAGTTCTTATTCTTGCGCGACATATCTTTCGCCATTTGGAAGCTGAAAAAAGGTAAGCTCGTACGCCTGTAATTCCGCGGTTTCGTATGTGGGAGGCAATCCATGCTTCGAAGGTTTGTCCGCCTTTTGTTCTGGGCCTGGTTCGCTCTTTCCGGCGCTGGTTTTGCGGCGACGGCTTTCGCCCAGCAATCTCCGGCTTCGCAAGCTCCGGCCAATTTGCCGGCGGCGAATCCCGCCGACGTCTCGACGGCGAACGAAATCCTCGCCGCGATGTATGACGTCATCTCCGGCCCGGCTGGAAAGCAGCGCGACTGGAATCGCTTCCGTTCGCTCTTCACTCCCGGTGCGCGCTTGATTCCGACAGTTCCAAAGCCGGGTGGAGGAGAAACCACGCGCGTGCTTACGCCGGACGACTACGCCAGCCGAGGGCAGGCCTATTTCGAAAAGAGCGGATTTTTCGAACGCGAGGTTGCGCGCAAGTCGGAACGCTTCGGCGGCATCATGCAGGTTTTCAGCACGTATGAATCTCGCCACGCCGCGAACGATCCCAAGCCGTTCGCGCGCGGCGTCAATGGCGTGCAGTTATTTTTCGACGGAACGCGCTGGTGGATCGTCACGATCTACTGGCAGGAGGAAACTGCCTCGATGCCCTTGCCCAAGGAATTTTTGCCGCGCGCGCATTGATTTCGCCGCGGCGGACGCTCGCGCTTGCCGGGCACGCCAGTGAAATGGGGATTCGGGGAGAGCCGCGATGTTTCAGACGGACTTGCTGAAGGGAAGAACCATATTGATTACCGGAGGCGGCACCGGCCTGGGCCGATCCATGGCTCTGCGCTTCGCGGAGCTCGGCGCAAATTTATTTTTAATTGGCCGGCGCGAAGAACCGCTCGCGAAAACCTGCGAAGAAATCCGCGCTAAGAAGGCTCGCGCGGCGTATGCCATGTGCGATGTCCGCGATTTCGCGGCCGTAGAAGAAGCTATAGCGGCGGCGGAGAAGGAATTCCAGCGCGTCGACACGCTCGTCAACAATGCCGCCGGCAATTTTATCGCGCGAACAGAGAAACTTTCCGTCAATGCCTTCCATGCCGTGGTGGACATCGTGCTGCAGGGAACATTTCATTGCACGCTGGCGCTCGGGCGAAAATGGATCGCTGCAAAACAGCCTGGCAATGTGCTCAACATCGCCGCCACGTACGCCGCGGTTGCTTCCGGCTCCGGATTCGTCGTTCCCTCCGCGTGCGCCAAGGCCGGCGTGCTGGCCATGACGCGTTCGCTCGCCGTGGAATGGGCGCGCTACCGCATCCGCATGAATGCTATCGCGCCCGGTCCGTTTCCGACCGAAGGCGCGTGGTCGCGTCTCCTGCCATCCAAAGAATTGGAAGAGCGCGCGCGGCAGGCGCATCCCATGAAGCGCTTTGGCCGCCATGAAGAGCTGGCCAATCTTGCCGCCTATTTGCTCAGCGATTTATCGGAATACATCAACGGCGAGTGCGTGGTCATCGATGGTGGTCTGTGGCTCCGCGGCGCGGGCGAATTCAACGACTTCGCCGATTTCCCCGACGCCGCATGGGATGCCCTCGAAGCCGCGCGCAAAAAATAGGCGCGCGCTATTGCGGCTTCTTCCTTTTCAGCAGTCCGCCGAGCATGCCTCCCAGCTGGCCCTTCGTCGGAACTTTCAGCTGGTTGAGAGGCGTCTTATTCAGTCCGGCGATGTCTGCGGTCACGTGCGGATCGGACGTCGTTCCATCCACGTGGAACGGTATGCCGCCGCCCTGATTGAAAAACGGTAGTTGCGTCAGTTTTGCAAGCGGGCTCGAGCCTTCGAGTTTTGCGATTAGGTGAAAATCCAGAGCGTTGTTCGCGCTGACCGTTCCTGAACCGGTGACGTCGCCGATTCCGGGAATTTCCACGTTTACGCTCTCCGCGCGAACGCCCGCGGGTCCATAGCTCACATTCGAGCTTGCCACTTTGACCAGCGTATCGTTGCCCGTCTGCGCGCTGGACTGCCCCAAAGCGCCGGCGAGTTTCGATCCCAAGCTGTAACCGGCGAGCGTGACATTATTCAAGCTGACCGGCCCTTGAGACACAAATCCTTCGAGAGGCCCGCGCAACGCCAAATTCGCTTCGAGCGTGCCGCCCTTGAGCGACGATCCGCTTGGCAACGCATATCCCAACACGGCCAGAAGATTTTCGATGTCCTCGGCGGGCACGCTGTGCGCTTTCAACTCGCCGTCAAATGGCAAATGATTCGCGTCTCCATTGCCGAGCGGCCCGACTTTGCCCGTGAGGTTCAGCTTGCCGCCGGTGGGAGTCTTGGCGTCGAATTGAAAGGGAAACGCCGAGGCCTCGGAGATATTCTGCGCGGCGATATTCACGTTCTGATAGACGTTCGTAGCCGACATAGCTTCGCCTACGCGCCGCAAAGAAACTGTGGCGCCGGAGATCTTCAAGCTGTCCACGGTGATGCTGTTCGCCATCGAAGTTGTCGTCGCTGGAGTAGCGGGCGGATCGGCAGGCGGGTCGCTGGGAGGATCATTCGCGGTCGCCGCTGCCGGTTTGGCGTTTGCCGGAGCTGCGCCCCCCAGCGTCGAGAAATTCCATTGGCCAGCCGCGGTGCGCAGCAATTGGAGCTGCGGATCGTTGATGTCGAGCGAATGGACGTGCAACTGCCGCGAAAGAATCAGTGGCATCACGTCGATGCCGATGGCCAGCGATTTCGCGGTCAAAAAATCCTCTTTGCTGAATGCCGCATCGTCCGCGATGGAAATCTCGTCGGCCTTCAGGCTGCCCGAGAGCAAAGAAACGCTCAGGTGCCCGATCTCGACTTTCCGGCCAAGCTCTCCGCTCAGCGCATTCTCGATCTGCGGGCGGAAACGGTCGGCGTCGATGAAAAACGGCGTGATGATCAGAATCAAAAAAATCACAACAATGACAATCAAAGCGATGAAAAGAGGTTTTCTCTTTTTGGCCATGGGGCACCTCGCGGAAAGCCAGAGCTACAAGAAGCGATCTCGATTCCAGCCAGATGTTATCGCCGCACGGGGCATGGCTGCAAGAGATAGCTGATTGTGCAATCCTCTTTGCGAATTGCCAACCGATGCCTGGATTGTGACATCTAAAGTATCGGCCAGCCTGGAAGGCTGAAAACCGGAGCCGAACCGTGTTACGGGAGTTGGCGGGAATCGGGCTCGGTCTTTGCGCGCGAGCGGTCGCGCCAGTTTCAACGCTCGCCTTCCCATTCCAATTCGGAGGAATTTTTGATGCGAAAACTCGCCCTTCTGCTCGGAGTCATTTTCCTTTTGCCGCTGGCTGCGCACGCGCAGGGCTTTGACGCTTACGGCGGCTATTCCTATTTCCGTCTGGACAGTTCTCCGGACACATCGAGCCTCAATGGCTACGATCTGTCCTTCACCGACAACTTCTTCAAGGTATTCGGGGTTACCGCTGATCTCGGGGGCGACTACGGCAAGATCAGCGGCGTCAGCTCCACGTTGCATACGTTTCTGGTCGGACCCGAAGTGCGCTTCCCCTCCACGATCTCGCCCTTCGCGCGCATCATGATTGGAGGCGCGCACGTCAGCGGCGGAGGCTCTTCCGACACATCGTTCGCCACGGCAATCGGCGGCGGTGTTGATATTCATGAAGGGCATTTCCTGTCCTTTCGGCCGCTGCAGATCGATTACATCCATACGGGTTTCGGCGGATCGGGGCAAAATAACCTGCGCTATTCCGTTGGAATCGATTTCCGATTCTGACGAACGCCGCGGATAATTAGTGAATCCCTGTGCGAAAGGCCGGCAGATGCCCTGCCGGCCTTTCGCTTTTCCCGGCGAGCAAAATATCGGCGATGGCGGCGGAACGCGACACAACGACTTACGGATCCAAGAGGAATCGCACGGTAACGTGCGTCTCGACCTCGACCGCTTCGCCATCGAGCAGAGTGGGGCGGTAGCGCCATTGGCGTACGGCGGACACGGCGGCCGGAGCAAGTAGCGGGCTGCCGCTCAGGACTTCCACGGAGCGCACGCGTCCGTCGCGCCCGATGATGGCCCGCAGCTCGACCGTTCCCGAAATCCTTGCCATTCGCGCGATTTCCGGATACTGCGGTTGAACACGGTTTGCCAGAAGCCCTTCCTGCACGCTTTCGCTTCGTCGAATGATTTGCGGCGGCGCGGGGCGGGGCTGCTGAAGCAACGGCGTGTCTACTGATGCGTCAAAAATTCCCAGTGGCTGATCCGAAAAACTTTGAGGACTGCCTGGAATCTCAGGCGCAGAAGAAGGCGTAACGGCCGCTATGCGCGATACCCGCGTTGGCGAAAGATTCGGATTCAATGGCACAAACACCTGCGACGCGTTCGCAGTTTCGCGGGCATGAATTACGGCTGGCCTCACCGCAGGCGTGCCAGAAAACGGAATGTGTGGCAGGAAGATAAATTGCGGTGGCAATGCGCTCGTGTTCATGAGCGGCAATATCACGAGGACTGCTATCGTCAGGACTTCAACTGCCAGAGCGGCACTTAGAGCGCCGCGGCGGCGCCGTTTCGCGCGCCCCTCTGTCTCCGAGTCGCCTTCCACCAAACATGTTTTCAGAAATCGCTCGCCTCGCATGGACGCACCCCTCGCAAGTCGTTTTTTCGAGTCAAGAATCCTCGCGCACGGATGAAATTCAGCCGTACGAAAGTTCTATTTGCGAGATCGCGCGACCTCTGCGATTATGGACACCGGTTGGCGAGGGAAGTTCCTCAAACTGGCTCCCTCAAATGCCCTAAAAAGCTCCATTTGATCTTAAGTCTAAGAAAAAGAATTACTTAGATGCACTAGGCGTGTCCGGCATCATTGCGGCGGGTTTGTGCATCCAATCGGGTGAAAATGGGCCCTTGGGACTCATACGGAGGCAATCATCATGAGTAAGAGCAGTTTGGAAACACTTGGCGTTCGGTATACGGGCCGCGCGGCGCTCGATCGCGATCCGCAGGATGACCGGCTGGAGTTTACCTGTCCGCATTGCGGCACAGTCGGCAGCAAGCCGGCGCGGCGTTCGCACGCGGAATATCACTTCACCGATGGGTTTGTGCAAGACTTGCAAGGCGAGACGACCACGTGCCGCGGATGCAAGCGTTCGCTGCACATCTCGCCTGTGGTGATGTTGCACGATCAGGATGAAAAGCGGCGCTTCGAGGCCTTTTTCGAAACCGAGCTTGTACCCGCATCCCTAAATTAAATCTCGCAATTCACGGCGGCGCGGCTCAATCTGGATTATCACAGTTTGTGCCGCGCTTCATGCTCCGTGTTTCTTCTCCAATTGTTTTTGGAATTCCTGCGACTTTCCGCGAGGAATACTCAGCGTTTGCCATTGAGCCCCGGCATAATGCTTCGCGAGCAAAATAATTTGTCCCACATGCTGCGCTGTATGCGCCAGCGACCGCTGAATCGCTCTCACCACGGTATGCGGCTCGGAGCGGATCGTGACCGTCTTATCCAGGTCCGCCGGCGTCAGTTCTTCCAGCGCGTCCTGCGTTACTTGCCATGCGGCTTCCCAGCGCTCCACCAGGCTCGCGCGTGTGTCTCGCTCTTCGTTCAAAAATTCCGTGTCGCGGTTTCGATCGGATTTATCTCCATCGGTCGTCAGGAAATCCGTCCATCGTGACCGCAGGTTTCCCGCAACGTGTTTCAGGATTAGGGCGATGCTGTTTGATTCCGCGCCGAGCGACGCAAAAAATTGCTCGTCGTTCAGTTGGTCCATGGCCTTGTCCGCAAGCTTTTTTTGCCCGCGAAACTGCTCGATTGTCGTTTCCAGAAAATGTCTCTCTTGCATGACTCCTCCTTTATCCCGATACGCGGCTCCGCTTTTCCATCGGATGATTCATCGAAGGCAAAGGACTCACTTCGCAGCAAATCAGCTGCGGCCTATCCTTCCCAATCTGCGTCCAGCACCAAATGATACTGTTCGAGACCGGTGCGAATGCGCACGAAAGCCTCATCAACTGTGTCCGCGAACTGCAGCAGATTGAATTCGCGCTTGCTGATGGTTCCTGAATTGACCATGGTGCGCCAGTTCAGTACTTTGTCCCAATATTTTCTGCCGTAAATCAGAATCAGGTGATGCTCGGGCAATTTGCCGGTTTGCATCAGAGTGAGCATTTCCCATAGCTCATCCATCGTGCCAAAGCCGCCGGGGAAAACGATCAGAGCTTTCGCCAGTTGCGCGAACCAGAGCTTGCGCATGAAGAAGTAATGGAAACAAAAATTCAATTCCGGCGTGATATAGCGATTGGGCCGCTGCTCGTGTGGAAGCTGAATGCTCAGCCCCACAGTAGACCCTCCCGCTTCCGATGCGCCGCGATTGGCTGCTTCCATGATTCCGGGGCCGCCGCCGGAACAAATGACGAATCGCCGCGGGTGCTCGCCGAGAGACATGGACCACGCCGTGATTCGCCGCGCCAGTTCGCGCGCTTCCTCGTAATAGCGCGACATTTCGAGCGTCGCTCGCGCCATGCGCACTTCTTCGCGCCGCGCGGGGTTTTTTGCCGCGCGGCGGTTGCGCTTCAACCGTTCCAGCTTCGCGATGGCCCGCTCGCGCGGCATGATTCGCGCCGATCCGAACATGACAATCGTGTCGCCGATCCTCTCGTCGCGCAGCCGTTTTGCCGGGTCCAAGTATTCGGCCAGAATCCGCAGCGGGCGTGCCGCGGGACTCTCGGTAAAGTGCGCATCGTGATAGGCCAGCTTGGCCATGGGCAAATAGGCTCGCGACTTCATGTGTTCTCCTGTGCGTAAGAGTGCGAATCCAGCATTCTAGTTCGGTTCGATTCGAATGGAATATGATTCTTGTGCGATGGTACTGGGCCGAATACCCGGCGGCGACTCCTGTTGGCCACCCTGCAAGCTCCGCGAATTCAATTACAACGTCGACTGGAAATCCGGAATCAGATAGATTAGGTAATCATGACAACCGCCGCCAAGCTGACCATGCGCTCGCTGGCACTCCTTTTGGCCGCGGCAGCGCCAGCCTTTGGACAGAGCCAGCCGTCCGGACCGATCCAAGTAAAACTGGGGGCGCAGACGGGGCAGCAGTCAAGCCAGCAAACGGGGCGCGTGGTGATTCAGGTCAAGGTGGTCACGCTGCCGGTTGCCGTCTCCGACCGTTCGCATAATCTCGTGCTGAATCTCACGCAAAAAGACTTTCAGGTTTTCGAGGATGGGAAACCGCAGCAGATTATCCGCTTCGACCAGGGAGGAGATCCGCTCTCGATTGTCCTCGTGCTCGAAACCAGTTCCCGCGTCGCTCCGTTGCTTCCTGCCGTGCAAAAAACCGGAATCATTTTCACGCAGATGGTGATGGCGGCCACAGGCGAAGCCACGGTGATCGGCTACAACGACGAAGTGGATATTTTGTGCCCGATGACCACGGACTCCGATGCCGTTCTGAAAACGATCGAGCATGTTCAACCCGGATTGTCCGGGGCGCGTCTCTATGACGCGCTCAATCGCGCGGAAGACATTCTCGAGAAAGAACCTTCGGAGCGCCGCCGCATCATCGTTGTCGTGGGCGAAAAAAATGACAAAGGCAGCGAGACCAAACTCGGCCAGGTGCTTCGCCGCGCGCAGCTCGACAACACTTCGATTTACACCATCGGCCTGAGCAGCACGGCGGCTGAATTTCGCAAGGCGCCGGAGCGGCCACGGCCCGTGGAAACCGGGCCTCCGGGAACCTATCCCATGAATCCACCGACGGGTACGATGCAAACACCGAGCACGGTCGAAGAGCAGATGGGAAATGAGGACAGCGTGTCGTTCCTGCCGTTGATTGCCTGGCTCGTGCAGCACGGCGCGAACGCCGTGGGCAAGAATGCACTCGTGCTCGCCAGTACAGCTACGGGAGGTTTGCACGAAGGAACATTCAAAGACAATTCCATTCAGCGCGCCATGAACTCCATCGGCAACGATCTTCATGGCGATTATTTGCTGGCTTACCGTCCGCCGAGCAATACGGCCTACGGGTATCACAACATCGAAGTGCGCGTCACGGAACCGAGCCTGAAAATCCGCACGCGCCCCGGCTACTTCATCGCCCCGCCAAACGAATAACCCTTCCTTCTGGCTGAACGATGCGCCTTCGCCGCTCGAATTCAGCCCTGTGAACCTTCACCGGGCGCTCCGGCCTCTTCTTCTTCGAGGATGGAAGCGGCAGCGGCGATGCGGTCGCCTTCATCGAGGCGCAGCAGGCGCACGCCTTGCGTCGAGCGGCCCGCTTCGCGAATTTCCGCTGAGTGCACGCGAATCACTTTGCCCTGGCCGGTGATGATCATCACGTCGGAATCTTCCTTCACCTGTAGGGCGGCAACGACCGAGCCATTGCGGTCGGTGGTCTTCAAATTGATGACGCCTTTGCCCCCGCGCGACGTGACGCGATATTCGGCGAGCGGCGTGCGCTTGCCGTAGCCTTTCTCGGCGACCGTAAGCATCAGCGACGTGAGCGATTCGCGGATCTGATCGCTTTCGAGATCGTCGAGGTCTTGCGTCTCTTTCTTGAATTCCTTCTTGATGATTTCGAAATCGGGCTGCACAGCGTCCATGGAGACAACGTAATCGTCCTTGGCGAGATCCATGCCGTTTACACCGGCGGCCTGGCGGCCCATCGCGCGCACTTCCGTTTCGCGGAAGAGAATGGCCTGGCCGTCGTGGCTGGCGAGGAAAATCATCTGCTTGCCGTCGGTCAATTTCGCGCCGATGAGTTCATCGCTGCCATCGAGATTGATGGCAATGATGCCGCTTGGCCGCGGATTGGAAAATTCCGCGAGGCCGGTCTTTTTCACCGTGCCTTGCTTTGTAGCCAGAAAAACGTAGCGGCCCTCCTCCTCGAGATTCCGCGCTGCAACCACGGCCGTCAGCTTTTCGCCCTCTTGGAAATGGACCAGGCTGTTGATGGCCTTGCCGCGCGTGGCCGCCGCCGCTTCGGGAATTTCATAGACCTTGAGCCAATAGACGCGGCCCTTCGAAGTGAAGAGCAAAATGTAGGTGTGCGTCGAGGCGACGAACAAATGCTCGACGAAATCCTCTTCGCGCGTCTTCGCGCCGATGCGGCCCTTGCCGCCGCGCGATTGATGGCGATAGACATCCACCGGCGTGCGCTTCACGTAGCCCGCGTGACTCACCGTGATGGCCATTTCTTCTTCTTTGATCAAGTCTTCGAGCTTGATCTCTTCGACGCGGTCCACAATTTGCGTGCGGCGGTCATCGCCATAATCTTTTTCGATTTCCTTCAGCTCCGCGACGATGACGCCGCGCAGTTTTTTATCGCTGCCGAGGATTTCTTTCAGTTCTGCGATGCGCACCTGAACTTGCTTCAGTTCCTCGGCGATCTTCTCGCGCTCCATCTGCGTGAGGCGATGGAGTTGCAAATCCAAAATCGCCTGCGCCTGGCGCTCCGTGAATTTCCACCGCTCGATCATTCCTTCTTTGGCTTCCTTGGGCGACTTCGAGCGGCGAATCAGCTTGATCAGTTCGTCGAGAACTTCCAGAGCTTTCTTGAAACCGAGCAGGATGTGTTCGCGCTCTTCGGCCTTGCGCAAATCGTATTGCGTGCGGCGACGGACCACTTCGATGCGGTGCTCGATGAAAAGCTTGATGAGTTCGACGAGGCCCAGCTCGCGCGGCTGGCCCGCGACAATGGCGAGCAGGATCATGCCGAAAGATTCCTGCATCTGCGTCTGCTTGAAGAGGTGATTCAGAATGAGCTGCGGCTCTTCGTCGCGCTTCACCTCGATGACGATGCGCATGCCGTCGCGGTCGCTTTCGTCGCGAATGTCGCTGATGCCCTGAATTTTCTTGTTCTGCACCAGATCGGCGATGTGCGCGATGAGCCGCGATTTATTGACTTGGTAGGGCAGCTCGGTGATGACGATATTTTCGCGGTCTTTTCCGGCCTGTTCGATGGCCGCTTTGGCGCGCACCTGGAAAGTTCCGCGGCCCGTTTTGTACGCCTGCTCGATTCCCTCGCGGCCGTAGATATAGCCGCCGGTCGGAAAATCCGGACCGGGCACGATCTTCATCACTTTTTTCAGATTCGTTTCCGGATCTTCAATCAACGCAACCGTCGCCGTGAGGATTTCTTTCAGGTTATGCGGCGGAATATTCGTGGCCATGCCGACGGCGATGCCGCTTGAACCATTGACAAGCAAATTGGGAATCTTCGTCGGCAGGACGACGGGCTCCTGCGTGCTCTCGTCGTAGTTGGGAACGAAATCAACGGTTTCTTTCTCGATGTCCGCAAGCATCTCCGCGGCAATGCGGGAAAGCTGCGCCTCCGTATAACGCATGGCTGCGGGAGGATCACCATCGACAGAGCCGAAGTTGCCCTGGCCATCGACGAGCGGATAGCGCATGTTGAACGTTTGCGCGAGGCGAACCAGTGCGTCGTAGACGGGAACGTCGCCGTGCGGGTGATATTTCTTGAGCACTTCGCCAACGACGCCGGCCGATTTCGAGCGCTTGCGGCCAGCAAGCAGGCCCATGTCGTACATGGCATAAAGAATGCGGCGATGGACGGGCTTCAAGCCGTCGCGCACGTCAGGCAGCGCGCGCCCGATGATCACGCTCATGGCGTAATCGAGGTACGACTTCTTCATCTCCGATTCGATATCGACCGGAGTCAGAATCTGTTGTGATTGCTCGTCAGCCATTCCGTTTTCCCCATAAATCAGCTTTTTGAAGAGTGCAAATTTGTCCCGATTAGAACGCTACTCCGCCTAGTGTTTTCAATAACTTACAGCCATTTCTAATAATTTTCTGTCCCGATTAGACTTTTCTGTATGACCTCACTCGAGCCAATGGCTCGCGGCACCGTGAGCGCTCTTGCCCTTGCTCCCTATGCCATTTGTAACGATTGCTCAGACATTCAAATTGCCCCCCTTACTTGCTTCCTCCGCCCGCTTCCGCTAGCATCGTCTCATGAACTATCGTTTCTCCGCGTTGATTACGAAAGAAGACGACTGGTACATCGCGCGCTGCCCTGAACTTGATGTAACGACACAGGGCAAAGACGTGGAATCAGCGCGCGCCAATCTCCGCGAAGCCATCGAACTCTACCTCGAGACCTGGGGAGCCCCCGAATTCGCCTCGGCAAGCGACCAGTCATTCTGTTAGAACTCCTTTAGCTTCGCCTTGTGCTCAATTCCAAGACCTGGGCCTTGACCGCCTCGAAGGCGGCAGCATTGTTTGAAAACCGCTGTGCGGCGAAATGAGCTTCGAGCTTCCTCAGCAAATCCGCACATTCGGCTTCGCTCGCGCATTCAAAGGCCACGCCGCGATCTCTATCCGGCGCGTCCGTCGCCACAGCGCGAAAATTCGAGCAGCTCAGGCCTTTCAATCCCGGCAATGTTTGCCAACTCAACTGGTAAAGCAAGTTTCCCTTCTGTGCGCCGCCCCAGCCCGCCTGTTGTCATTCCGAGCGGAGCGAGGAATCTGCAGTTCGGCTTCGCTTCGAAAACCATGCCTCGGGCAAGTCTTTCCACGTCTCATTCATTTGCATAATCAGCACAATCTTCTTCGCGCGACTCCAAGATTTGATTTGCTTCTCCCTCGCGATAGCGGAGCGAATGTCAGAGAAAGGTTCAAAGTAAATGAGCCTCTGGATCTTGTATCTCGACGTAAAACCGCTCATCGAACCGAGTTTGTGTTCAGCCGTTCGGCGAAACAGATTGTTGGTCACACCCGTGTAAAGATTCCGCGAGCGGCTGGACATGATGTACACAAAATACTGGCGCTCCATAAAACTTTAAAAGCGAACTGCAGATTTCTCTCTGCGTGACCGGCAAAAACAAATGCGCCGGTCACTCCGCTCGGAATGACAACACAAGTCTGCTGGTAACGAGGTAGCCATTCTCGCCCCTTAGTTAGGGCCTCGCATTTAGATATCCAGGTTCACGACTTCGAGGGCATTGTCCTGAATAAATTTGCGGCGCTCCTCGACGTTTTCGCCCATGAGTGTTGAGAAAATGTCTTCGGCGGCGACGGCATCCTCGAGGCGAACCTTGAGCAGAGTGCGCGTGTCGGCGTTCATGGTCGTTTCCCAGAGCTGCTCGGGATTCATTTCGCCAAGCCCCTTGAAGCGCGTGATGGTGAATTCTTTTTTCGCGTCTTCGAGAACATAACCGAGCACGCCGAGCGCATTTTCCTTGGTCACTTTGTCGCCATTGTGGGTGATGACGAAAGGGGGCTTGTCGTTTTCAGCAATGGCCGCGCGCAATGTGCGGAAGCGCTTGTATTCCGGCGTGGCGGCGAGCGCCCAGTTGATTTTGCGGTCGGCTGTGCCATTGCGCAGGACGATTTCGTGCAGGCTGTGCTCTTCGTCGAATTCGAGCTTGGCCTCGAGCTTCAGTTTGGCCTTCTCGATTTCCTCGAGCAGCTCCTGCAATTTTCTCTTTTCGACGAAGTCGGTTTTCTTGTCGAGATCGCATTCGGCCAATAGCTCAATTAGCTTCGGATCGCGCAGGCGCCGCGCCAGCTTTGCGGACATTTGCTCATATTCCTGGACGTTGAGAAGAAACTGCGTCAGATCGCCGCCTTCGAGCTGTTTGCCGTCCTTGCGCTTGACGACGTGGTCTTCCGTGGCGCGCTTCATCAATTCGCGCGAGAAATCGCGCTCGTCACGGATGTAGCGGTCCATTTTGCCGCGCTTGACGCGATAGAGCGGCGGCTGGGCGATATAGACATGATCCTTTTCGATCAGCTCGCGCATGTGCCGGAAGAAAAACGTGAGCAGCAGCGTGCGAATGTGGCTGCCGTCGACGTCGGCGTCGGTCATCAAAATGATTTTGTGATAGCGGAGCTTGGCGGCGTCGAAATCGTCCTTGCCGATGCCCGTACCGAGGGCCGTAATGATGGCGCGAATCTCCTCGTGGCCGAGCATTTTGTCGTAACGAGCCTTTTCAACGTTGAGGATTTTGCCCTTGAGCGGCAGAATGGCCTGATATTTGCGGTCGCGGCCCTGCTTGGCCGAGCCGCCGGCCGATTCGCCTTCGACGACGAACAATTCGCAGCGCGCCGGGTCGCGTTCCTGGCAATCCGCCAATTTTCCCGGCAGTCCGCTCGAATCGAGCGCAGATTTGCGGCGCGTCAGCTCGCGAGCCTTGCGCGCGGCTTCGCGCGCGCGCGCGGCGTCAATGCATTTGCCGATGATTCTTCGCGCGATCGAGGAATGCTTGTCAAAATATTCGCCGAGCCTCTCGTTGACGAGCTGCTCGACGACGCCTTTGATGTCGCTATTCAGCTTGCCCTTCGTCTGGCCTTCGAACTGCGGCTGAGGCAGCTTGACGGAGACTACGGCGACTAGACCCTCACGGACATCATCGCCAGTGATGGAGATTTGGTCTTTCTGTTCGCGAAGCATGCCGAAAGAGCCAGCGTAATAATTAATCGTGCGCGTGAGCGCGGAACGAAACCCGGAAAGATGCGTGCCGCCGTCGACGGTATTGATGGTGTTGGCGAAGGCAAAAATATTTTCGGCGTAGCTGTCGTTGTATTGCAGCGCGATTTCCATCTCGACCGTGTCGCGCTTGCCTTCCATATAGATCGGAGAATCGTGCAGAGTTTCTTTGCCGCGATTGAGGTGCTTCACAAATTCGGCGATGCCACCGGTGAAGCGAAATTCCGCTTTCTTGCCGCTGCGCTCGTCTTCGAGGGTGATTTTCAGGCCTTTATTGAGGAAGGCGAGTTCGCGAAGGCGCTGCGAGAGCGTATCGTAACTATAAGTGGTGGCGCTGAAAATTGCTGGGTCGGGATGAAACGTGATTTTGGTGCCAGTTTTTTTTGTCTTGCCTGTGTCTTTCAGTTTTGATGTGGGCTGGCCCTTTTCATAGCTCTGCTCCCAAACCTGGCCGTCGCGCCAGATTTCGAGGTCCAGCCAGTCCGAGAGCGCGTTGACGACGGAGACGCCCACGCCGTGCAAGCCGCCGGAGACTTTGTAAGTGTCACTGTCGAACTTTCCGCCGGCGTGCAACACGGTCATGACGACTTCGGCGGCGGGCTTTTTCTCCGTGGCGTGCATGTCCACTGGAATGCCGCGGCCGTTGTCAGTGACAGTGACGGAGTTGTCGTCGTGAACGACAACGTTGATTTCGTCGCAATAACCAGCCAGCGCTTCGTCGACGGAATTGTCGACGACTTCCCAGACGAGGTGATGCAGGCCAAGCTCGCCGGTTGAACCAATGTACATCGCGGGACGCTTGCGCACGGCTTCAATGCCGCCGAGAACTTTGATGGAAGTCGCGTCGTACTTATGCCCCGAGCCTTTGGCAGGCGTATTTTCTTTTTCAGCCATTCTGACGTGCTCCTGGTTTTCGAGTCGGGAAGGCGAGTCGCGCGGATCAGCTCGACACTTGCCTTGCCCATTGGCCACAGCGCGTTCCCTTGCTTTGCGCGAGCTGGGGCTCGAAGGGTTTTCGCTTCATCCCGCTGCATTCCGAAATCCGGTGCAGCGCGGCGAAGACTTCTTGGCCCATTGCGGGCCTAAACTGGCTGGCCGTTCCCACTGCGTTCTGGCGCGAACGAAAGAAAGCGGGACCGGCCTTGCTTGGTCCAAGCGCCGGTCTGGAGACCGACCGGCACAAAAGCCCTAGCAAAACGTGCCTGAGTTACACACGAATTGTAGCGGAATTCGGGCTAAGCGACAAGGCAATTCTGCTTCTTGAAACGTATGTATCTAATAGTATTAACATAAGTTAAGTGGAAGCGAGCGCCGACAATATCTGCCGGCGAGGGATCGCCGAGTCCCCTTTGCAAGAGGGCTCCCAAGCAGCGCTGAAGCAGACTGGGAGCAGCGCCACGAGTATCGATCAGTCGCTCAGAATCAAGGGCAGACCGCGTTGACACTCATGCCCAGAAAAGTTGACTTGCACAGAGGCGCAGCCTAATATGCGCTGCGGTTGCCGAACACGAGTTGAACCGTGACCGAGGCGCATGACGGATTTACAAGGTTTTATTGGCCGAACCGTTTCGCACTACCGCATCTCCGAAAAACTCGGCGGCGGCGGAATGGGAGTGGTCTACAAGGCAGAGGACACGAAGCTGCGTCGCTTTGTGGCGTTGAAGTTCCTTCCCGCCGATGTGATCAAGGACCGCACGTCGCTTGACCGCTTCGAACGCGAAGCTCAGGCTGCCTCCGCACTGAATCATCCGAACATCTGCACGATTTACGACATCGATGAATGCGATGGCCAGCCTTTTATCGCCATGGAATTCCTGAAGGGTGCGACGCTAAAGCACCGAATTGATGCAGGCCCGCTGCCGCTCGAGCTATTGATCGAGATCGGAATCCAAGTAGCGGATGCGCTGGACGCAGCACACGGCGAAGGAATTATCCATCGCGATATCAAGCCGGCGAACATCTTCGTCACGGACCGCGGACAGGCGAAAATGCTCGACTTCGGGCTGGCGAAGGTCATCGCGCGGACGCCCGGAAATTCGATGACAGCGGGAGCGACGCGGACACAAGACGATGCGAACTTGACGAGTCCCGGCATGACACTAGGGACTGTGGCGTATATGTCACCCGAACAAGCGCGAGGCCGCGAGCTCGATGTGCGCACCGACATTTTCTCATTCGGTGTCGTACTCTACGAGATGGCGACGGGACGCCAGGCTTTTTCGGGGAGCACGTCCGCGGAGGTCTTCGATGGAATCTTGAATCGCGCGCCGATCGCGCCGGTACGGCTCAATCCGGAGATTCCCGCGGAATTCGAACGCATCATCAATAAAGCAATCGAGAAGGATGCGGCGCTGCGCTATCAGCACGCGGCGGATTTGCGCGCGGATTTGCAGCGGCTGAAACGCGACTCGGATTCCGGGCGGCGCGTCCAAACCGCGACGGATTCGGCGCTGCAGGTGACGACTCCGATTTCGCCAGGTGCGGCCTTCGGAGTTCCATCCAACCCATCTCTTCCGGCAGCCGCGGGGTCCAGTGGAACGGCGCGTACGCACACGTCAGGATCCTCAGCAGTGGGCGCTGTGGCGCGCGAGCATAAATTGAGTCTGAGCGTCATTGTCTTGATTGTTCTGATTTTGGTTGTGGGAGCGAGCTATGGAATCTATGCGTTTCTAAACCGTGCGCGCCCGGCGCCGTTCCAAAATTTCAGTATCAATCAGGCGACGAACTCGGGCAGGGCCCTGCTTGCCGCCATCTCGCCCGATGGCAAGTACATCTTAAACGTGCAAAACGACAACGGGAAGCAAAGCCTGTGGTTGCGCAATGTGCCAACCTCGAGCAATACGCAAATCATCGCTCCCGGGGCTGTGTCGTACCAGACGCTCGCATTCTTGCCGGATGGCAATTACATTTATTTTCGCGAGGCGGAATCAAATGTCAGCACGGAATTCAATCTGTATCGCGCCCCGGTGCTCGGCGGGATGCCGCAGGAGATCGTGCGCGACATCGATAGCGGCGTGACATTTTCACCGGATGGGAGGCGCATGGCATATGTGCGCGCAAACGATCCCGACGTGGGAAAATGGCGTTTGCTTATGGCGAATATCGACGGGAGCAACGAAACAGTCCTCCAGATTGAATCGGGCGAGAATCCGTCGCAGTACTTGGCATGGTCACCGGATGGGACCGAAATCGCCGAAGACCTGTTTCAGCCTGACAATGCTCTTGGAGGGATCGACCTTTTCGATTTGGCGGAAAAGAAGACTCGTCCGGCGGTCCGATTTAGCGACAAATCAGGGACAGAACTGGCGTGGTTACCGGACGGTCGCGGCGTATTGATGGTTTACCGTTCGGCAAAAAACGGCCGAGGGCAGATCGGATTCGTTTCTGCTGCAGGTTGGAAGTTCCAGACAGTTACGCAGGATACGAATGCTTATCGGACTCTTACTCTTTCTGCGGATGGCAAGAGTCTCGCCACAGTTCAGGGAAAGGTTACGCGAGAGTTAGACCTGCTGCCCGGCTCGGGGAGCCGCGAAAGTGCGCCCAGCCAGGCGCTTGCGCAGGAGCAGCCGATAAACGGCTTCAATTGGGCAGCGGATGGGTCTTTATTGCTCGATGAAAATGGCCAGATTGTAAAGATTGGTGCAGACGGCAGCGCGCGAAGAATGCTCGTCAGTGATCCTGCCTCACGAGTTGACTCACCCTCAGCCTGTCCAGATGCACGCTCCCTCGTCTATGCGCGTTTTTCCCCCGGAGGCTCGAACGCGAGGAACGTCTGGCGCGCGGACGCGGAGGGTTCAAACGCTATTCAATTAACGAATGGAAAGAATGATGTGTCCCCCATCTGCTCTCCGGACGGGAAGTGGGTATATTACCTAGCCTTTGACGCTGATGAGCTCATGCGCGTGCCTTTAGAAGGCGGCCTTTCGCAGAGGGTTCCGGGGGCCGCAGTCCCGAACGGGATCTACGCTGGCGGCGCGCCCGCAGTGTCCAACGACGGCCATCTGATAGCGTTCCTTGCGTCCGTAACGAATCCGGTAACTCGCAAAGGCCAGCAGAAGATCGCGATCCTCGCCGTGGGTTCAGGCGTGAACTCCACACTTCGCCTTCTGGAGCCCAACGCGAACATTGCCGGACCGCCGGGACCACAATTTACACCGGATGGTAAGGCGTTGGCATACGTTGTCCGCGAAAACGGAGTGGATAATGTGTGGATTCAGCCGCTCGACGGATCAAAAGGCCGCCAGATAACAAATTACAACTCGCAGCAAATTTTCGAATTTCATTGGTCGCCGAAAGGCGAGATGCTAGGGGTTCGCCGCTTCCGTACTGATTCCGACGTTGTATTGCTGCGTGACTCCGGGGCGACGCCACAGTAAGTAAGCAGCAGGATGGCTATCGCACGCTGCCAACGCGATTCTGCACGGACGAAAATGTGAGAGGGCATGGAGAACTTGTGGCGAAACGCAGAAATTTCGGAAGTCAAGGGTTTTGTTCAGAAATCCGTCGTACTTTTGTGCTGTGGAAAAACTGTGGATGAGCTGTGAATGATGTTGATCATGTTCGCTCAATTTTCTCTTGCTCCCGTCGTTTTATTTAGGCAGAATCCGCCCTCGCACTTGTGGTCAGTGCGATGGACTTGCACTCCTCAAGGCTTCGTGGCTGGACCGTATAGGGCACGCATCCGAATCGGGACTGAATCGTAAGGGAAGCTTAATCACTCCCCCTTTGATGAAGGGGTTTTCCACACAATTTCCACTGGTGTGGAAATTGCAGGGGTCTATATTGCTGTGAACGTCTGGGATAAAATTCTTCAACGCATGGAGCGGCGGGTTAACGCCCACAGTTTTTCGACCTGGTTTCGACCGACGCGCCTCGAAGCCGCGGAAGACGGCCGCCTGGCAATTCGAGTCCCCACGGCGCTCTTCCGCAAGCGGCTGACGCAAACTTACGGGGACTTGCTCGAGGCGGTCCTGGCGGAACTGAACATGCGCGAGACGCAGTTGGATTTCGTGTGCGCCGAAACGGAGAGTGAGGCCGTGGCACCGCCGGCCCAGGCACGGTTGGATTTCGATTCCGCAAACCATCAACTCAATGGACGCTACACATTCGAGAACTTCGTCGTGGGCAGCAGCAATCAGTTTGCGCACGCGGCGGCTCAGGCTGTGGCGGAACAGCCGTCGAAGTCGTATAACCCACTTTTTCTTTACGGCGGAGTGGGGCTCGGAAAAACCCATTTGATGCAAGCCATCGGCCATGCGATCAAGCGGCGCAATCCAGCGGCGCGGCTGACCTACGTGAGCGCGGAAAAATTCACGAATGAAGTGATCGCTGCGGTTCGTTTCGACCGCATGAGCAGCTTCCGCGATCGCTTTCGCACGATGGATGTGCTGCTGGTGGACGATATCCAGTTCATCGCCGCCAAAGAACGCACGCAAGAGGAATTCTTCCACACCTTTAACGCGCTCTACGATCAACAAAAGCAAATTGTGATTTCCTCCGACTGCCCGCCGAAAGAGATTTCCGCGATCGAAGAGCGGCTGCGGTCGCGCTTCGAGTGGGGATTGATCGCCGACATTCAGCCGCCGGATTTGGAAACGAAGATTGCCATCCTGCAGCGCAAAGCAGAGACGGAACACGTCAAGCTGGCCGAGGACGTCGCGGAATTCATCGCGCGATCGATCAAATCGAATATCCGAGAGCTTGAGGGCGCGCTGATTCGGTTGCTGGCGTACACGTCGCTGACGGGGATCGAGCTGAGCGTTTCGACGGCGCAGCAGGTGCTGAAGAATCTCATCGATACCGCAGAGAAAAAAGTTTCGATCGATCAAATACAGCGCCGCGTGGGAGAACATTTTGGACTTCGTGGGCAGGATTTAAAGGTGCGGAGCAACTCTAAAGCGATCGCGTTCCCGCGACAAATCGCGATGTATATGGTGAAGCAGCTCACGTCCGCATCCCTGCCGGAAATCGGCCGACAATTCGGCGGGAAACATCACACGACAGTACTGCACTCGATTCACAAGATCGAGACCTTACGCCACACCGACAAGGAATTGAACAAGACCATCAACAGGCTACTCGATTCATTTGGATAGAGATACGTGGCTTTTCCGCAGGCACGGCCACTGTGGCCTGTGAGTTCTGTGCAATTTTTCTCTCTCCGACTAACAGCAGCGCAGAATTTCCGATGGGGCGCGCGGCGATTCACAGGCGAAGAAATGCGGTAAGGCAGCGAATGGTAAAGGGATGGCGATTTTTCCGAAAAATCCACAGATGCGGCGGCTACGACGGTATTTCCTCTATTTATTCATTTGAAGAAAAGAAGTAAAGTACCTGCTCCGGTAAAAGCGACCCGTGGGGGAAGCACGCGATGGAATTTAGCGTAAAAAAGTTCGACCTAGTGGAAGAGCTCAATCTGACACAGGGTGTGATTGAGCGCAAGACAACGATTCCCATTCTGTCGAACCTGCTGTGCGAAGCGAAGGGCAACCGCCTGTACATCACAGCGACGGACCTGGAACTCAGCATCCGCACATCGTGCGAAGCGAAGGTCAAAAAGGAGGGCGCGGGAACCATCCCCGCCAAGAAACTATTGGATTTGGTGCGCTTGTTGCCGGAAGAAGAGATCAAATTCAAGCTACTCGACAACCACTGGGTGCAGATCGTCTGCGACCGGAAGACTTACAAGTTGGTCGGAATGTCGAAGGACAATTTTCCGGCGCTGCCCGCCTTCCCGCAGACCCTGGTGAAGATTCCGTCGAAATTGTTTGCAAGCCTTATTTCCAAGACCATATTCGCCATCTCACAGGAAGAGTCGCGGTACACGCTGAACGGTGCGCTGCTCGTGCTGAATTCAGCTGCGATCACCATGGTGGCCACCGACGGCCACCGCCTAGCCATGGTGGAAATGCCGCACAAACTGAGCGGGCTCCCCGGTGAGGTTCGCGTGCTCGTTCCGAAGAAAGCGATGACCGAGGTGCAACGGCTGTGCGGTGAGGCGGGCGACGACGGCGAAATCGAGTTCGCGCAAGACGAAAGCCACCTCTTCTTTCAGTTCGGCGGACGCCTGCTCACTTCGCGAAAACTGACGGGCACATTTCCGAATTACGAGGCCGTGCTACCACGCGACGTCAGTAAGACAGTGGTTTTGGAGCGCAACGAGCTCCAGGACGCGCTGCGGCGCGTCTCACAGCTCGCCGACCAGCGGTCGCATGCCGTGAAATTCATGCTGGCCAAGGAAGCGATTGAGATTTCCGCTTCAAGCCCGGAATACGGCGAAGCGAAGGAAGCCATCGAAAAGGAATATAAAGGCGAGCCGATCACAATAGGCTTCAACGCGCAATATCTGCTGGATTTTCTCGCCGCCACTGCGGATGGACCGATTTCCGTGGAACTGAAGGATGATCAGTCCGCAGGTCAGATGCGCCCGCTCGCCGATGAGTCCAGCCGCTATCGGTACGTTGTCATGCCCATGCGGATTTGAAGTGGCATAAGCAAGCTTTCAAAAAACCAACCCCAAAACAGGCGAAGAAATAGAAAGGCGCTGATTTTTCACGGCCACAAACAGCGCCTGCGTGCCTGACCCTCAGGACAGGAGATTTCTTCGCGTCACCCGACCTATGATGGCCGAACTTGTGCGGCGAAAGCCGTTACTCTGATTGCGGCATGGGGCTCGGACGCAGCATGGGTGATTCCGTCTCCGCTTTCCCATTTGTTCTCGCGAACATGGTCTTCTCCAGCACGGACCAGGGATTGAGCGGCACAGCAGAATCATGACGCGGTAATTGAATGAAACTGAAATTCCACTTCGGACCTTGGGCAGAAGAGCGCGACGAGGCCGTGACTGCCGAGCAGGAAGCCAAAGGCGACGCAACGCTGACGTATTGGTGCCGGAAATTTGGCGATCCCGAGCTCGACGAGATCGTCGAGGAACATCGCGCGTGGGTAGAGTCGCGCGGGGAATCCGGCAGGAAGGCCGACCTGACCGGCGCGAATTTCGAAGGCGCCGATTTGATGGGCGCTCCACTGCAAGGCGCCAATCTGATGCGCGCAAATTTGAAAGGCGCAGACTTGCTCCTTGCGGATCTGCGCGGCGCGTGCTTGATTGAGGCGGACCTGAGCGAGGCGAACCTGGTCAGCACAAATCTTCGCGGGGCGAGTCTGCTGGGCGCGAATCTGGCGACAGCAACGGGGCTTGTGGCGCGGCAACTCGCCGGCGCGAGCCTGTTTGGCGCTTCGGTGCCCGAATCCCTTTACCCGTTCGAGGGACTTGCCGAGACCACGGCCGTTGCGAAGGTGCTACGGATCCTCCTGGCGGGGATGGCGGCGATCTGCGCGGGCGTCTGCATCGTCGTGGCGAAAACAAAAGACGCGCAACTGCTGAAAAACTCTCCGTTCGCTCCAGTTCCTGTTGTCGGCGGCGCGATCCCGATGCTTGCGTTTTACCTGATTGCGCCGATGCTACTCGCCGGCATTTACATTTGCTTCCATTTCTATTTGCAACGGCTATGGGACGCGCTGGGCGAATTGCCCGCCGTGTTTCCCGACGGACGGCGGCTGACTGAGTGCGTGCCTCTTTCCATGATTGCGCTTGCGCCCGTGCGCCTCGCAGAAACGAATTCAGAGCGCTCTGCGTTTCGCTTTCTGCAGCGATTGATTTTTAAAGCGATCGCCTACTGGATGGTTCCCGCGACATTGTTATTGGTCTGGGCGCGTTACCTGGCGGAGCAGGATTGGCGCGGCAGCCTGTTGCAGATCTTTTTCATCCTCGCGGCTGCGGCGATGAGCGGTTTTCTTCCCGGCAAGACAAACAGCATTTTCGGTCCCGCGCGCTCGAGCGAACAGCATGCGAATGGCCATGCAGGACCCTGGCGAACGAATTGGCTTACGATCACGGCTCTCAGCGGATGCATCCTGCTCGTTTTGCTTTCCGTCGGAGCGATTCTCGGCGCACCGCACGACGTCAGCCGCGCGCCGGAGCTCAAACGTTCCGACGTGCGCCGCTGGACCGCCAATGCTTTTTGGGTCATCGGCTACGATCCCTTTCCCAACCTGACCGAGGCGGAGATTTCCTCGCCGCCGCAGGGATGGACAGGGCTGGATGATTTGAGTGCAGTGAAAGGCGCGCGACTGGAGAATGCGAGTCTACGGTACGCACAAGCCTATCGCGCGTTTTTCGCCAAGTCGCGAATGCAGGGCGCGGACCTCAAGGCTGCGTATCTGGCTGAGGCGGACTTTCGTGGAGCGAATCTTTCGAATAGCAGCCTTGCGTCTGCGAATCTTTCCCGCGCGGACTTGCGCGCAGCGGATTTGATGTACGCATCTCTCGAGAATGCCATCCTTGCCGGAGCCAGGCTGGATGTCGCTAATTTTTACGACGCGCAGATGACCGGCGCGCAACTCGCACGAGCCAGCATCGTGAAAGCCGACCTGCGCGGCGCAATTCTGCGATCGGCGGAGATGAATCAAACAGACCTGCAGGGCGCCTACCTTGGCTCCGCGAAATTGGAAAATGCGCAACTCGACGGTGCGCAGCTCAGCGAAGCATTCCTCGATAGCGCCGATTTGCGCGGCGCGAGTTTGCGCGGAGCCATATTTCAAAGCGCAATTCTCAGCGACGCGGATCTTCACGGCGCGAATCTGGATAATGCCGATCTGCGCGGAGCCCTGACGCTCACAGCCATGCAAGTCTGCTCCACAGCCAGCCACACGGGCGCACAAATGGATGCGCCGCTAGAGCAGCAAGTTGAGGCACTCTGCGGCGATTCGCCGTGAACTCTGGATCGACCCTTACATCCGCGCTGCGCTCTGGCCGGCGCCATTTTTCGAGCGGAGCGACAGCGGAAGAATTAGTTGGTTTTTGGCGTGGGGGCCTTGCGAAGATCGGGGCGCGCGAATTCGAAGACGCCGTGGGGATCATCGGCAAGCAAGATGCGATGCGGCTCGATGAGGATCGCCGTCGCGTTGAGATCTTCGCCGCTGGGCATCAGCGTACGGTACTCTTCGCTACGGTTGCCGTCCTTGTCGAACTTCATTAATTCGTCGCCCAGTGCCAGCCAAACCTCTTGCGTCGCGGGGTCGACGCCGATGGCATTGATAATTTTCGGAAGAACCGGTGGAGTATCCTGCGCATCAAGGCGCGCGATATCGCGGCGCATGGCTTGCGCCGAAGGATACATGTCAATCGTGGCCAGCGAGATTTCGTAGGAGGCGTAGCCGAAAGCGTCGTACTTCCGCACCGTCGGCTCTGGCAAGTAAGTGAAGGCGTAATAAATGTGGTTGGCGGGATCGGTCGCCAAGCGGCCGACATTCAGCAGGCGGTTGAGCGACTCATGATCGGCGAGATCGGAGAAATCGCCGAACTCGCGAAGGTCCTTGCCATTCTTATCGTAAATAGTCACGAGCCGTGCGGATCCCAGGCTGGCGACGGCAATGTCGCCCGAAGGAAGAGCGACGACAGAAATCGGCGTCGCCACGGGTATGGAAAAGGCGAGCGATCCATCCCGCGTATACACTTTGACGGCGTTTGCGCCGCGATCGGCAACGTACAGGCGACCAGAAGCGTCGACGGCAAAATCCTCGCCGTACACGATGCCCGCCGGCCCCTGATCATTTTTCGGGATCTGGCCAAGATAGGTGTTGTCGGCCGTGTAAATGCGCACGGTGTGGTCCATCGTGGAAAGGAAATAGTAGCGGCCCGCGGCATCGTGCTTCATGGCCTTGATGCCCGGCCCGACGTCAGGAAAAAGGCGAGCCTTTGCCGTGATTTCCGTCTCCATCTCCCCTTGTGCAGGAGAAATTTCAACCGCGAACAGAAAAGAAACTGCGCAGAGGAGCGCGGCAGCGCAAAGGATCGTGACTCGGCTGGGCTGGATTTTCATCGCGCTAATGAATGCCTGGCATTTCAGCCCAAATGAGATGCACGCCGAGCCGCTGAGGTTTGCGGACAATCCGCCAGAGTCACGAATTAGTCAGCGCGAAAGGCAAGATGCTCAATCGAGCGCGCGTGGCCGGTGGCTTCGTCGACATCAATCAGCACGGTGTGCATCTGCACGTCGCCTTCAGCCACCTCGAAGCGCGCGGGCAGGCTGTTCAGAAACCGCTCAATGATGGGCTCTTTGGTCATGCCGATGATGGAATCATGCGGGCCGGTCATGCCCACATCGGTGATGAAAGCTGTACCCTTCGGCAAGACGTGCGCGTCCGCTGTGGCGACGTGAGTGTGCGTTCCCACGACGGCAGAGACTTTGCCGTCGAGAAACCAGCCCATCGCCTGTTTTTCGGAGGTAGTTTCCGCATGGATGTCGACGAGAATCACTTTCACGCCGCTGGGAATGCGCGCTAATTCGCGTTCCGCGGTGCGAAAAGGACAGTCGAGAGGCGCCATGAACGTCCGGCCTTGCAGATTCAGGACGGCGTAGCCCGTGCCGTTGCGGGCCGCGCCAGCGTAAAGTCCGCTGCCGGGCAAGCCTTCGGGAAAATTCGCCGGCCGCAGCAGGCGCGGCTGCTGCGGAAAATAATCGAAAATCTCCTTGCGATCCCAGATGTGGTTTCCGCCGGAAAGCACGTCGGCTCCCGTGGCGAAAAGTTCCTCGGCAAGCCGCGGCGTGATGCCGAAGCCGGAGGCTGCATTTTCGCAATTGACGATGGCCAGATCGATTTCTCGCTGCTCGACAATGTCGGCGAGGCGGTCTTTTACGATCCGCCGTCCTGGCGAGCCGACAACGTCACCTACGAAAAGGATGCGCATAAAGTTAGGGGCTAGATGTTAGAGGCTGGACGTTACAAAAGACCACTAGAATCTTTGGGCGCCGTGGTCAAGTGAGCAGGTAATTGCAAAGCCGGGAAAGAAGCAGGTTCTCAGCAGACCGCTTGGCAGAAAACGTTCCATGTGGAACAAGAGGCAAGCGGAGCGGTCCACTTCGTCGTGGCAGCTAGGCCGCTGAACCCCTGGATAAAGTGGGCGCCCAACGCCTGCCTTCAGGCTTTCCCATCCCGATCGCTCGGGAGGGACATGCACACCGGCAGGACGACAAGGGCTCCCCGGGACTCAGTGTTGGTTCAAACAGGCCATCGCAGCAACACGCGCGTTGCAGGCCAACCCCGCGAACCATTGTAGCAGGATTGGTCGAGGCGATGCTTTCGCTGGCCTTCACGCGGCGCAATGAGGATGCCATGAATCGGTATCCGGAAAGCAATCTGACTCAATGTGAACTTTCGAGCGTCCGTTCCACCAAGGTCACACATTTTTCGACGCGCTTGCGCAGGGGGCCTTCGATTTCTTTCTGGCGTTTGCGCAGCGCGAAAAGCTCGTCAGCGATATTGAGCGATGCCAGGACGGCGACGCGCATCGAGTCCACCTGCCGCGTGGCTTCGGAGATCGTGCGCATCCGTTCGTCAACGAACGACGCCAGCTCGCGCAAGTAATTCTCGTCGTCTTCCGACTGAATGTTGTAAGTCTGATCGAAAATCTCGATTTTCATTTCGTTTCTCCCGGCGGGTGCAGTCATTCTGGGGCAATGCCGCAGGCAACGCAAGCGCAAGGGAATGTTGCGTGGGAGCGAAAGAGAAGAATCAAACGCGCAGAATCATCACTTCCGTGGACTTGATCAGCGCCGCGGCCATGTCGCCCTTCTGCAGGCGCATTTCCCGTACGGCATCGGCGGTGATGATCGCCGTGATGTGCTGCTCGCCGATCGAAAGCGTCACCTGCGCCATCAGGCCGCTGGTCTTGATGTCCACAACACGGCCGACGAGCTGATTTCGCCCGCTGATGCGGCGAAAGGTCTTGCGGCGCTCGGCGACGTCTGTGCGCCGCAGCGCGCGTGAAAGATAACGGTCAATCTCCGATTCGGGAACGCGATGATGGCCGCCAGCTGTCTTCACCGTGCGCAATTTGCCGTGATAGATCCATTGTTTGAGCGTCGGATAGCTGATACCCAGGACCTGCGCCGCGTCGCGTGGCTTGATCAGGTTTTGCGATTTTGCGCGCATCGGGATGGTGGCGCCATTCTGGGGCAATCGATGGAACAAGGCAAGTACCGCAGCGCTGAATTAGGTGGCGCGAAGCGTCGCGCCCAATTTCTCGGCGAGGGCCGCAATGATCTTCGACGAAATTTCCGTGAGCTGCACTTCGGTGAACGTCGCTTCCGCGCTTTGCAGGGTCACGCGCGCAAGGAGCGAATACTTGCCCGCGGGAACCTGGCCGCCGCGAAATAAATCAACGGCTTCGATGCCGCGAAGCTCGGGAATCCCGAGAGCGCGGATCACGTCTTCGATTTGCGAGAATTTTGTGCTTTCGGTGAGCACGAGAGAGAAATCGCGTTCAACCGCGGGGAAACGAGGCAAAGCCTCGTAGCGCAACGCTGCATGCACCGAAGCCACGGCCGCTACGAGCGGTTCAAGGCGCAACTCTGCGAGGAAAACATCCTGGCGAATTTTGAAACGGTGCGCGAGGTCGTGCGAAAGCTCTCCTGCTGTACCGACTCGCTCATTGCCGTTTCGCGTCAGCAAAAGTTCGCTTGCACAGCCATTCACCAGCCAAGACGGACCGCCGGTTTTCCAGTGTGCGCCGCCCGCAATAGCAAGCAATTGATCGACATCCCCTTTGAAGTCAGCGAAGGAAAATTCGCGCGCCGCCTCGTAAATCGATTGCTCGCGAGCCAGCCCGGTCGCGCCCATCGTCACCACGCGCATTTCCACGGGCTTCCCGTTGTGCACTTCGTATCTTTTTCCCACTTCGAAGAGCCGCAGGTTGCGCTGGCTGCGATTCAAATTCCACTCGATCGTGGAGACCATGCTCGTCAAGCTCGAGCTGCGCAGGACAGAGGCGTCTTCCGAGAGAGGATTGCCAATCGTGGCAGGATTCGTTCCCTCATCGCGAAACAACGAATCGCGATCGGGATCAACAAGTGGGATCGCCAGAATTTCCTCGTAGCCCAGCGCGACCAGCCGTTCGCGCAACTGGTCTTCCTCGTGTGCGTTCGGGCGCCGCGCGGCGGGCCGCTTCGCCGGAGGCAATCGCGGAGGGAATTTATCGTAGCCGTAGTGCCGGGCGATTTCTTCAATGAGGTCAATCTGCTGCGACACGTCCCTGCGCCACGAAGGCGATTCGCATTCCCATCGCGCCACAAGCGATTCGGCACTCCCGCGACTGGAATCTACGCGTGCCGGATGGAAACCGAGAGCGCCGAGTATTTCTTCGATTGCGCGGTCTGGAACGTCAGCGCCCATCACGCGCAGCAGTTCCTGCCGCGACAGTTCAATTTTCCGCTGCTCCTCGCGATGCGGATGCACGTCCACGACGCCGGCCAGCACTTCACCACCGGCAAGCTGTTGAATCAATTCGGCCGCGCGGCGCGACGCGAACTCTGCCAGTTCCGGATCCACGCCGCGTTCAAAGCGCAGCGATGCTTCCGTGCGCAGACCGAGCGCTTTCGACGTGCGGCGAATCGAAATCGGATCGAACCACGCCGACTCGATCAGCAGATTCTTCGTGCTGAAACTGATTTCACTGTCCGCTCCGCCCATCACTCCGCCGATCGCCACCGGCGTGCGCGCATCGCAAATGAGGCACATATCCTTCGAGAGCCTGCGGTCGATTCCATCGAGCGTGCGCATCGTCTCGCCGGGCCGCGCGCGCCGCACGATGATGCGATGCTCGGCGAGCTCGTCGTAATCGAAGGCATGCAGCGGCTGGCCAAGCTCGAGCATGACGTAATTCGTGGCGTCGACTACGTTGTTGATTGACGACTGGCCGAGCGCTTCCAGGCGCTGGCGCAGCCAGTCCGGCGACGGCTGAATCTTTACGCCGCGAACGATGCGTGCCGTGTAGCGTCCGCAAAGATCCGGACATTCGATTTCCACGCGCGCCGCTTTCCCCACGAACTCCGCGCTTTCCTTGAAATGCGGTTGAATGATCTTCAATCGTAGCCGGTATAACGCCGCAACTTCGCGCGCAATCCCGGCGTGGCCGAGCAAATCAGCCCGGTTGATCGTAATTTCCGCGTCGAGCACAGGGCCGGCCGCAGTTTCTTCGATCGAATCGACGGAGACACCGGCCATCGAAAGACGCGAGCGCAATTCAGCCGGAGCCGCTACGAAGTCGGCGATCTCTTTCAGCCAGTTGTAGAGAACTTTCATCCTTAATTCCGATGTCGTCAGCGACAGCTATTTTGGTTCAACGCAAACTTCAATGGCATTCCCGTCCAAATCGAGAAACCGAAAGAAACGATTTCCGCCCGAGTCAACCGTAATGGGTTCTGTCGTTACTCCACGGGAGATCAACCATTGCTGAGTTTTTTCCAGGTTGTTCGCGTAGAAGATGACATGTTGTTTCTCCGTAGCCGTGCCGGGCTCGAGTTCGACGAGCGAACAAATCCCCGCCATCCCTCGAGATCGAAGCAGACAAACGTCCGCAAACGGTCGGCCGGAGTCGTCTTTGCCATCACGGACCTTCCGCAGACCAAGCTTTTCTTTGTACCACTGGCAAGCAGCGCCCAGGTCATGGATGTCAATGGCGTAGTTATCGGCAATCCAAAATGGCATGCGACCCCACATAGCGTCCTCATCCTATGGAAACTGGCGCAGGAAGCGCGCGTCATTCTGAAAAAGAACTTGAATGTCGCCCAGGCCGTACTTCAGCATTGCCAGGCGGTCCACGCCGATTCCAAAGGCGAAGCCGTTCAATTTTTTTGCGTCGTAGCCCACGAAACCGTACACAGCCGGGTTCACCATTCCTGCACCGAACAGTTCGATCCAGCCCGACTGCTTGCACGTCCGACATCCCTTGCCGCCGCAGAAGATGCACGACGCGTCGAACTCCGCCGAAGGTTCGGTGAACGGAAAGTAACTCGGCCGGAAGCGCGTCTTCGTCGAAGCGCCGAAAAACTCGCGCACGAAATATTCGATCGTGCCTTTGAAATCGCAAAACGTAATGTCTTCATCGACGGCGAGCCCTTCGAGCTGGTGGAACATGAAGGAGTGCGTCGCATCGGGATTGTCGCGTCGGTAGACTTTCCCGGGCACGACGATGCGTACAGGCGGCTTTTGTTTTTCCATCGTGCGGATTTGCATCGGCGAAGTGTGCGTACGCAGCAGATAGCCCGGCGCGCTCCCGAGATAAAACGTGTCCATATTGTCGCGCGCGGGATGATGCTCGGGAATGTTCAGTGCCTCGAAGTTGTAATAGGGAGTCTCGATTTCCGGCCCTTCGACAACGGTGTACCCTAGCGAAAGAAAAATCCGTTCGATCTCGTCGTAGGTCTGGCGAATCAGATGGCGCGTGCCGATCGGCCGCACGACGCCGGGAAGCGAAAGATCCATGCGGCCGGATGTTCCCGTCGCTGCGGGCTTGGCTTTTTGCGCGGCAAAATCCTGTTCCAATTTGCGGAAGCACGCATTGAAGCTCGCTCCGACCCATTTCTTCGTGTCCGGAGACGCGCGCTTCAGCCAATTCTCCTGCACACGCGACTTGACGCTGTTATTTCTCCCCAGCCAGCGCACGCGAAAAGATTCCAATTCCTCGCCGGTTTTCGCGCTAGCCATTTCCTCTTCGGCGCTGCGCAACAATGCGTCGAAAAGCGCGGAGACAGCGGCTTCGGAGGACACCCCGAGCGCGTCGAATGCGCCATTCGTCTTTTCGAGAGCGTTAGACATATTGGGAAAGGCGTTCGCTTTGCGCCTCAAGCAAAATCAGATTGCGATTTAAGCCGAAGCGGGAGCTGGCCGTGCGGCGAGATGCTCTTTCGCCTGCGCGACCAGCGCCGTAAACCCCGCGGCATCGTTCACGGCCAGATCCGCCAGAATCTTGCGGTCGAGTTCGACGCCCGCGCTCTTCAGCCCGTGCATGAATTGGCTGTACGAAATGCCATTGTTGCGCGCGGCCGCGCCGATGCGCTGAATCCATAGCGTGCGGTAGTCGCGTTTGCGCGCGCGGCGGTCGCGATAGGAATAGCGCAGTGAGCGGTTCATCGCCTCCCGCGCCGAGCGATAGAGCTTGCTCTTGGTCAGGAAAAACCCTTTGGTATGTTTCAAAATCTTCTTGCGCCGCGCACGGCGCTTGGTCCCGCGTTTCACTCTTGCCATAAATGAAGGCTCCTTAAAGACGAAATTTATCGATCTCTTGCGCGCTTTGTGCGCTCAAATCGAAATCAAATTCACGGGAGACAAACCGAGACAAGCAGGCCGCGCACGCGGCGCACAGCCGCATGACGCAACGGGTTTGTCTCGTGGGTACAGCTTGTGATTCGCCCCGCTTCGCGGGGTAACTGGCCGGCAGGCACCCGTGACGCGCTGCCTGGCGCAGAAAAAATCTATCTCAAAAAATCCGCCGCTGAGGCTCTAGCCGTACGGCAACTGGCGATGCACTTTTGCTGCGTCGCCCGGCGTAACCTGAATCTGTTTCTTGAGACGCCGCATCCGCTTCGGTTTCTTGGTTCCGAGCAGGTGCCGCTTGCCGGAATGCATGCGCATCACTTTGCCGGTGGACGTGATCTTAAATCGCTTCGCCGCGCCACGATGCGTCTTCAGCTTTATCTTCGCTCTTGGTTTTCTTGGCACAATCCCCCCGCAGAATCCCGAATCATTTTCGAACTTATGCCTGGCCCGTCGCCGGCGCTGGACGAGATGCCGTCGCGCCCTTCTTCGGCGCCAGAAGCGCCAGCAGAATATTCGCTTCCATGCGCGGCCCGAATTCCACCAGCGCGTGATCTTCGACTTCCTTCAGCAGGCGAGTCATCTTCGCACGTCCCACGTCCTGGTGTGCCATTTCCCGTCCACGGTGGAAAACCATGGCCTTCACTTTATAGCCCTTGCCCAGAAACTCGATGATCTGATTCTTGCGCACCTGAAAATCGTGTTCCGCGGTGGAAGGGCGGAATTTCACTTCCTTGATTTGCGTGCCTTTCTGATGCTTGCGCGTTTCGTGCGCCTTCTTATTTTGCTCGTACAGGTATTTGCCAAAATCGGCGATCTTGCACACTGGCGGCACGGCATTGGGCGAAATCTCGACCAAATCCAAGCCCACGTCGCGCGCCGCTTTCATGGCGTCGAAGTAGGTCATTACGCCAAGCTGATTGCCTTGCTCATCGATCACGCGCAATTCACGCGCGCGGATGCGTTCATTGACCCGCGGGCCGCTGATCCCACCACGTTCGGCGATAAACCCACCTCCAGTTGTGCTTGCCGCCCCCTCGGTCGCACAGAATGGCCTCCCGAGAGGATGGGCTATGAAGTATAGCATGGCAGCCGCCGTGTCCGGCAAGCCTCGGGTGGTTCACTTGGCCATGCGAACGATGGGCAGCGATTCGCCGCCGGGTAGCGGGGCACTGAGGTGTTCCAGCTCCGTGTAACCTTTCGACCGGTAGAATGGCACGCCCGTCAGCGTGGCTCCCATCTCGAGGCGCGTAAAGCCGGCTTGACGCGCAGCCGCCTCGCACGCATCCAGGATCAGCGTGCCGATGCCTCGGCGCGCCCAATCTGGGTGTACAAAGAAGGCGCGAATCTTCGCCGCATCGCGCCGCGGGTCGAGCAGTGAGTCCTCGCGTCCTGCGAAATGATCAGACCCATAGAGTGTCTTGCGTTTGCTCCAGCCACCGCAGCCCGCGAGGATCGCATTCGCCCTGTCTTCGAGCCTGGCTTCGGCCACGAAATACGTTCCGTCAGCGATGAGCTGCGTATCCACGCCATAGACGGTCTTCAACGCACCTTCGATTTGAGCGGGCGTGTAATCTTGCGCTTGCAAGCGGCGAACGGAGAGTTGAATCAGAGCCGTCAATGCCGGAATGTCGGCCGTTTCCGCGCGGCGAATCCGAATCTTCTGTGACATAGAAATTCCGCGGAATCCCAAAAATCTGTCTTAGCTCGCCGTTTTGCCTTCGATCTCACTCCGCAGAGCGGCGGCGAATTGCTCAAGCGGCTGCGGGCCGAGGTCGCCCTTCGAACGGTGACGCACGGAGACGGACGCGGATTCCGCTTCCTTGCCGCCAACAATCAGCATGTAGGGAATCTTTTGCAATTGTGCGTCGCGGATTTTCGCTTGCAGCTTTTCATTTCGATCGTCGAGGTGCACGCGAATTCCGGCCCCGTGCAGCTTTTCTTCGACCGACTTCGCGTACTCCGAGAATTTTCCGCTCACCGGCAGGACGCTCGCTTGCACCGGCGCGAGCCAGGCAGGAAACGCGCCGGCGTAGTGTTCGATGAGAATCCCGAAAAACCGCTCGACAGAACCAAGAAGCGCGCGATGCACCATCAGCGGCTGATGCCGCGCGCCATCTTCGCCGACGTACTCGAGTGCAAATCGCGCCGGCAAATTGAAATCGAATTGCACGGTGGTGAGCTGCCACGGGCGGCCGATGGCATCGATCAATTTCACGTCGATTTTCGGGCCGTAAAAAGCAGCTTCGCCGGGGATATGCTTGAAGGGAATCTTCATGCGCCGGAGAGTGTCTGAAAGCGCGGCGGTCGCGCGAGTCCAATCTTCGGCCTTTCCCGCGTAGTTTTCCGGATGCAAAGAGTCCCAATCCGAAAGTTCCACTTCATAACGGTCGAAGCCGAAAGTTTTCATCACTGCAAATGCGAAATCCAGGCAGCCTTCCACTTCGGATTCGATTTGATCCGGTCGGCAGAAAATGTGCGAGTCATCTTGCGTAAAGCCGCGCACGCGCAGCAGGCCGTGAAGCACGCCGGTGCGCTCATAGCGATAGACAGTGCCCAATTCCGCGAAGCGCAACGGCAGCTCGCGATAGCTGCGCAGATGCGACTTGTAAATCAAAATATGGCCCGGGCAATTCATCGGCTTGATCTGATAATCGGCCTTTTCGATTTCAATGGGGCTGAACATGCTCTGCTGATAGAAGCCGGTGTGCCCGCTGGTTTTCCATAAGTCGAGGCGCATCACGTGCGGCGTAAAAACCAAATCATAGCCGCGCCGCTGCAGCTCCGCACGCAGCCAGTCTTCCACGATCGTGCGGACCAGCCCGCCCTTCGGGTGCCAGAAAATCAATCCAGGTCCGGCTTCTTCTTGGATGCTGAACAAATCGAGCTCGGCTCCGAGCTTGCGATGGTCGCGGCGCTTCGCCTCTTCGAGCTTATGCAGGTACTCGTCCAGCTCCGCCTGTGTATAAAAACAGGCGGCATAAATGCGCTGCATCTGCGGATTGCCTTCGTGTCCCTTCCAGTAAGCTCCGGCGACGTTCATCAACTTGAAGGCCTTGATGCGCCCCGTCGAAGGAATGTGCGGCCCGCGGCAGAAGTCGATGAATTTTCCCGTCGTATAAAACGACACCATCGGCTCGACAGCCTTCTCCTCCACGAGTTCGCATTTGAACTCCTGTTTCGACTCGCGATAGAGCTTCACCGCTTCGGGCTTGGGCAGCAGCTTTCGTTCGTTGGGAATATCCTTCGCCGCAAGCTCATGCATTTTTTTCTCGATGCGCTCGAGATCCTCCGGAGTGAACGGTTCGCTTCGCAGAAATTCGTAAAAAAAACCGTTATCGATGGGCGGCCCGATGCCCAGCTTCACGTCAGGGAAAAGCTCGATTACCGCCGCTGCCATCAGGTGCGCCGCGGAATGGCGGAGAACTTGAATCGCTTCGGGGTCCTTGGGAGTCAGAATCGCGAGCGAAGTGCTTTCTTCGAGCGGGCGTGACAAGTCCCACAGTTGTCCGTCGACGCGCGCAACGAGCGCCTCTTTTTCCAGTCGTGGCGAGATTTGCCGCGCGATTTCCGCGGGCGTGGTGCCGCTTGAGACTTCGCGCTTTGCTCCGTCGGGCAGCGTGATTTGCAGGGTTGCCATCGTTAATCCGTGATGCATCCGCGGCTGGGAGCCTACACCTCACCTGTGCCCCTCGCCGCACTCTCGGGAAACGTCTAGCTTACTGGCCGCGCGCAGGATGGTCAAGGACGGCACAAGTGCGAAGGCTTGTGCCTGGCGTTCTTAGAATTGTGTTTCTTCGGAGGACATGCTGGGATCGTTGCGGGTGCCGGGTTGGCCTCCAAAGTCCGCCGCGAGGACCTCCTGTCCTTCAATCAGCGGAAATCCCTTCGAGGAAGCCATCACCTTGGCCAGCGCCTGATAGAAATAGAAATTCTGCTCGACTGCCTGAAGGTCTTCGATGGAGTTCCAGATGGAGATAATGCGAACTTCGACTGAGGTTGCGCTGGCGTCGCCGCGCAGTGCTATGAGTGCGCGATAGCCTCGCTGTTCGCGCGCATGCGAGACGGCCGTCTGGAAGGAAGCCTGGAAGTGCTTAAGTCTTTCGGGGACGACGTGGTATTGCGTCAGACGCGCGTACATAGCGCCTCCTCGAAGCCGAACAGTCCGAAGAAATATGCGCCTAGACTACTCTTGTCTCGGGGATGCAGTAAAGGGCATCGTCTCTTTTGCAGGGCTTCTCGACCAGCAATTTCTGGTCACTCAGACCTTCGGCTAGTGATTGCCACTTTGGTTGCCAGTTGCGACGCGGCGCTTGCTGCAGGGGGTCAATTCTCCTATTGTTTGGAACAGAGGAACGCGTGCGCACCAATCTTCCGGCACCGATCCTGGTTCTTCTTCCGCTTGATTGGCGCCGCCATTCAGCCTTTGCCGACTCTATCGACTGGCATCGCGCTGGGATTATCTCCGGGCTTGTGCAGACCATCCTTATGGTCGGGGGGTACATCGCCTGGTATTTCTATTCCGTGGACCACTGGGTTCGCCAAGCCATTCACGCATCCCTGGTGACGCATCCGGACTTGCATGCCGACACTGGTGTAACCGGCTCGCTCACGTTTTTCCTGATCGCTTTGCACCCGCTCACTTGGATTCTCTGGTATCTCGCGATCGAAGGCATTCTGCGTACGCTCAACGCTCGCGCCAACTTCGAAACTCCGGGCACATTGCCTTTGCGGCTTCTCGATCGCGTCATTCGCTACGCCAAATATGGCGAGTGGAAGGCGCGACATCGCGTCAAAGACGAAGTTATGCTCGGTGAGGGGAGGTCTGACTTGAAGATCTCTTCTTCGCAGCCCAAGTCGCACTGGAAATATCCGCTCACCATCCGTTACCAGAATGAATTCTATCAAGTGCAGACGGAACAATATGTCGCGGCTGCGAACGATCGTCCCTACGTTTATCTGCTTCGCCGCTTGCCCGCCAATGAAATCATCCGTGGCCTGGAAAGCTACGATCCGGACGCGGCATATGCCGAACAGAATCCACCGGGCTTCTTTGCCACAATTTATAGCGAAGCGCGCAAAAAGTTTGCGAGGTAAGTTTCGACCGCCCGCAGCTTCACGGATCCGCCGGAATCTCGCAACAGCGCGCTAAATCGTCCCGTGCTACATCGAGAGCTTTGTCAGGGGCGCCGATGAGGCGATATCGGCCGGTCGTCGTGAGTTGGTGCAACTCAAACGCGAATAGGAATTTTCTCCCCATGATGTCGTACTGGAGGCTCGTGGGCTCCCAGATGCCCTCCGCGACCGCCGCTTGCTCCATCATGAAATGCGTGCCGTGATACACCTTGCCGAGGATTCCCCCGCCAATGGAAATATCGCGAATGACGTAGGCGTCCACGCGCGCGATCTGTGCCGCGTGCGCATCAATCCACACCGTGGCGCGCGCATGAGCCAGCCAATCGGTTGAATCGCCGCGCGGCTGATAATTGGGATTGGGCTCGAAAAGCAGTTGGTCGAGAATGCGGCCGCCGCGGTCTTCGCGCGCTTGCCAGTGAATGACAAAAACGCTGGGAACAGCGTCGATGAGTCTCGCGCGATCTTTCCATTTACGCTGCTGTTTTGCCATAGAACTGGCTTCCCGCGGATCGTTGGGATTGATGGCGATTTCAAGGATGTTTTCCCAGTCGCGCAATTGCCGCCGATAGACGTCCGCCGTCACTGGCTGCCCATCCTGGCGCACGAGGAGCCTTAGGTTGCCGCTGCCCGTCGGCACCAAACGAAAAGTCTTATCGCTCACGACCGGCCCATTCGCGCCGCCATTGCGCGCTACGACGTGCTCCATGCGTTCGAATGTGTCCAGGGCCTGGTCGTCGCGGTGTTGACTGCGCCCAACCCGTGCAAGAAGGTCGTGAATCTGGGCGTCAGAGAGCGGGGTTTGATCGGGCGTTTCCGCTGATTGCTCGATGGCCGCAGGCATGTTGCGTATGGCGGATCTCGGTTGCGCTACGGCCAAAGCGCACGACGTCAGAATCGTCGCGCTTAACGCGAGCCGGTATTGGGGCAAACGTCCCATCGATTCTTTTCTTGGCATCCTCGTGCAAACGTCTTACGTCATGTCTAGGTGGAAGAGGATTAGGTCGTTCTTCCTTATGTTCTTCTGTTCTTCAATCTCTTCGTTCAAAGTCATTGTATCCAATTCGAGAATCTGCCAATCAGATCCATGACGGGTTGATGGCCAGAGCGTCACGGCCTCAAATAAATCTCCTCTCAGACGAACTTTTACCTTCCCTGAAACGTTATAATGGTTGGATGCCGGACAATTCAAAACTGAAGCTCGGCTGGAGTCAGGCGGCGATATCTCTGCGCGAGGCGACGAATCTCGCCTTCGATACGCTGCGCGCGCACAAGCTGCGGACCTTCCTGACGCTCTTGGGCGTGATTCTCGCCGTCACGACGCTCGTTTCGGTTATGAGCGTCCTCAACGGACTCAACCTCTACGTCGCCACCAAGATCGCCAATCTGGGCTCGAACGCCTTTGTCGTTGACCGCATCGGAATCATCACCAACTACGACGACTTCCTGAAGGCCAATAAGCGCCCTCCTCTCCGCATGGAGGACTACAATGCGCTCAAAGATAATTTGCAATACGCACGCAGAGTTGCCGCGGAAGAAAACACCATCCAGGATGTGCATCGCAATGAACAACTGATGGAAGACGTCACCGTCATTGGCGCGACGCCAGAATTCGCCGAGGTTCGCGATTTTGACATCGCCAGCGGCCGGTTCTTCACCCAAGCCGATGAGGACCATCGCACGCCCGTCTGCTTCATCGGAAATGACCTGGTCACGCATCTTTTCCCCGGTGTTGACCCGCTTGGCCGCGAACTGCGCGTGGGCTCGCAGCAATGCCAGGTGATCGGGACAGCCAAGCCGCTCGGGACGCTCCTGGGCCAGACGCAGGATAGCTTTGTGATGCTGCCGCTTACGACCTACCGCAACGTTTTCATGGCCGCCGACGATTCCGTCACATTTTTTGTCGAAGCTATCACCACCGACGCGATGCCCGCTGCCGAAGACGAAGCGCGCGTGCTTTTGCGTGCCCGCCGGCATGTGCGCGTCCAGGATCCGGACAATTTCGGCATCATCGAGCCTTCTTCCATCACGGACTTGTGGAAGAGCCTGACCGGAAACATTTTTGGAATCGCCGTCTGGCTGACAAGCGTTTTCCTCGTGGTCGGTGGCATCGTGATTATGAACATCATGCTCGCCAGCGTCACGGAGCGCACGCGCGAAATCGGTTTGCGCAAATCTCTCGGCGCCCGGCGCCGCCACATTGTGCTGCAATTCTTGATGGAATCATCCATCCTGTCTGCGACTGGCGGACTACTCGGTGTTTTGCTCGCGCTGGGGATCGCCATGCTCGTGCGCGCACTTTCACCCTTGCCCATTTCCACGCCACTTCAGGCCGTACTGATTGCGCTGGCGCTCTCCACCGGTGTGGGTTTATTTTTCGGAATCTATCCTGCTGTCCGCGCGTCGCGTCTCGATCCCATCGAGGCGTTGCGCGCTGAGGCTTAACTTGAGCGTCCAATGAAACAGGACCTTCGCGAAAATCTGGCTCTGGCCTTCGATACGCTGCGCAGCCACAAGACGCGCAGCATTCTTGCCGTCCTAGGCGTCGTCATCGGCGTGGGGGTAATCATCATCGTTTCAGCGCTGATTAGCGGTTTCAAGGCCACAATCAACGAGACAATCGAGGGATACGGCGCCGATACCGCCTATATCGATCGCTTCGATCAGGGCCCGCAAGTCGGCCGGCCATCGAAGCAGGTGCGCGAGCGTCCTCCTCTCACGCTCGGCGATGGCCAGGCCATCCTTGAGTCTTGCCCTTCGGTCCAGCAGATCGCCATTTCTCTTTTCAACTGGCATCAGGCGCATACTGCTCGCTACGGCAAGAATCAGGTCCAGAACATGGATTTTCGCGGGACATTTCCGGCGTATATGGACGTCTATGGCAATGCTTCCCTGCGTGCCGGACGCTTCTTCACCGAATCGGAAAACGATCACCGTGAAAAAGTCGTTGTCCTCGGCGAAAACATCGCTACGGCTCTTTTTCCCACCGCAGAAGACGCCGTCGGCAAACTGATCGAGCTCGATGGCTCGGATTTTCGTGTGATTGGCGTTTTCATAAAGCCGCCCGGCGGCTTCGGCATGAACGATCAGGATGTTCGCGTGGTCATTCCCTATTACACCTTCAAGGAGATGTTCCCCTCCGCGGAGGATAATGGCTTCCGCATCCTCGCTCGCCACGGAAAGGTGGATCAAGCCGTCGACGAGGCTCGCGAAGTCCTGCGCCGCCGCCGCAAGGTGGCTTACACCGCTCCCGATAATTTTTCCATCACCACGCAGGTTCAAGAAGAGGAGCAGTTCAATCAGATTATCGGCGGCGTCGCGCTTGTACTGATTGTGCTCAGCTCCATTGGCTTGTTAATCGGCGGCGTAGGCGTGATGAACATCATGCTCGTCAGCGTCACCGAACGCACGCGCGAAATCGGCGTGCGAAAAGCCATCGGTGCGCGCAGCCGCGACATCACCTGGCAATTTCTGTTTGAAGCGATGACGTTGACTGGCTCTGGTGGTGTTCTCGGCGTGGCGATCTTCAGCGGCCTTGTCATGATTATCCCGCACGTCACGTCCATGAAGGCCGTTGTGCCGATTTGGGCTATTGTCGTCGGCATCGCCGTTTCTGTCGGTGTCGGTTTGGTCTTCGGCGTCTGGCCGGCAATAAAAGCGGCAAAACTCGATCCCATCGAAGCTCTGCGTTACGAGTAATTTCCGCGAAGCCAAACGAGGCAGCCGTTCGGTTCGGCAGGAGACACTTGGGCGTCTCGCAGAAACTTTGCGCACGCTAGTGGCCAGAAGGTTCGCGCCGCAACCACCACCTATAGACAACTTCGACACCCAAACCACAATTTTTTGTGGTGTCGTTGCGGTTTTCCCTTGACACGTTTTCCACAACCCGGTAATACTGCGCTCCCAGATTCGGGGAATAGCGGTACGGCCCGCAGATCATCGCAACCGAAAAAAAATCTGCGGCGCCTTACCCAGGTTCATCACCGACGACATAGAGGGCAAGTCGCCCGAACGCAATCGCCGTGTAGAACCATGCGGGCGGAGCTTTCCCTTTTCTTTCTGGACGAGTTTCACGGCGCTAGTGGAATTGCTGGCGCAACAAACGCCGGGTGCATGGAGTGCGGTATAATGAATCAGAGTGACCGCCTTTCTCGACCCGGCAAAAACATCAGCGGCAACACTGCCTGCGCGGAGGCGGAGAATATGGCGGAAGCAAGAGCGGCTTTGACGGGTTTTTCGGCGGCAAAAATGGAAACGGAACAGCGCGAGCGCAAGGCAGTTTCCGGCGGCCTCGAATTCCATCGCTACTTCACGGATGGAAGGGTGGCGCCGTTCGACGCCGTCGAATGGGAGCGTCGCACAGCCCAAATCGGCAACGAGAAGGGCCAGGTCATCTTCCGCCAGGAGAATATCGAAGTTCCCAAGTCGTGGTCGCAAACGGCCACCAACATCGTCGCGTCGAAATATTTTCACGGCAAGCCCAACACACCAGAGCGTGAAGGCTCCGTGCGGCAGCTCATCGCCCGCGTCGTGGACACAATTGTCCACTGGGGCGAGCAGGGTGGTTATTTTGCCTCCGCCGATTCGCAGGCCGCATTTCGCGACGAGCTGACCAGCCTGCTCGTCGAGCAGAAAATGGCCTTCAATTCGCCCGTGTGGTTCAACGTCGGCGTGCAAGCCAAGCCGCAGTGTTCCGCATGCTTCATCAATTCGGTGCAGGACAGCATGGATTCCATCATGAACCTGGCCAAGACGGAGGGCATGCTCTTCAAATGGGGCTCGGGCACGGGCACAAATTTCTCGACTCTCCGCGGCAGCAAGGAAACTCTTTCTGGCGGCGGGATCGCGTCCGGCCCCGTGAGCTTCATGAAAGGCTTCGACGCCTTCGCTGGCGTAATCAAGAGCGGCGGCAAGACGCGCCGCGCCGCGAAGATGGTCATCCTCAATGTTGACCATCCGGACGTCACCGAATTCATCGACTGCAAGATGAAAGAGGAGCGCAAGGCGCAGGTGCTCATCGAGCAAGGCTACGATCCCGCGATTGACGGTGAAGCCTACAGTTCGATCTTTTTCCAGAACGCCAATCATTCCGTGCGCGTCACTGACGAGTTCATGCAGGCCGTCGAGGAAGATCGTGACTGGTGGACGCGCAACGTCACCGATGGCAAGCCCGTGGAAAAATTCCGCGCCCGCGATTTGCTCCAGCGCATGGCTGATTCCGCGTGGCATTGCGGCGATCCCGGAATGCAATACGATACCACCGTGAATCGCTGGCACACGTGCAAAACGACGGATCGCATCAATGCTTCGAATCCCTGCTCCGAGTACATGTTCCTCGACGACACGGCGTGCAATCTCGCCTCGCTCAACCTATTGAAATTCCTCGGACCGAACGGCCAATTCGATGTCGAAGGTTTTCGTCATGCGGTGGACGTAACCATCACGGCTCAGGAAATTCTGGTCGACAACGCCAGCTATCCGACGCCAAAAATCGCGCAGAACTCCCATGATTTCCGGCCGCTTGGCCTTGGCTACGCGAATCTCGGCGCGCTGCTGCTTTCGCTCGGCATTCCTTACGACTCCGATGAGGGCCGCGATATGTGCGGCGCCGTGACGGCTCTCATGACCGGCGAGGCTTATGCGCAATCTTCGCGCGTCGCCGAGCGCCTTGGTGCGTTCTCTGGATACGCGAAGAACCGCGAACCCATGCTCGGCGTGATGCGCATGCACCGCGATTCTCTGCGCCCGATCAAGGAAGAAAACGTGCAGCCGCAGTTGCTGCGCGCGGCTCGCGAATCCTGGAACGACGCCGTCGAGCATGGCGAAAAGTTCGGCTACCGCAATTCGCAGGTTTCCGTTCTTGCTCCCACAGGCACCATCGGTTTCATGATGGATTGCGATACCACAGGCATCGAGCCGGACCTCGCGCTCGTGAAGCACAAGCGCCTCGTCGGCGGCGGCGTGATCAAGATCGTCAACAACACTGTGCCCATGGCGCTCATGCGCCTCGGGTATTCCGACGTGGAAACGTCGCTCATCGTCGATTGGATCGATCATCACGGCACGATCGAAGGCGCGCCGGCGCTCAAGCTCGAGCATTTGCCTGTGTTCGATTGCTCGCTTGCTCCCGCGGGCGGCGGACGTTCCATCGCCTGGCGCGGCCATTTGAAAATGATGGCTGCTGCGCAGCCGTTCCTCTCCGGTGCGATCTCGAAGACGATCAACATGCCCGAAGAATCCACGGTGGAAGACGTGATGCAGGCCTACATCGAATCGTGGAAGTTCGGATTAAAGGCTGTCGCGATCTACCGTGACAATTCCAAGCGCTCACAGCCGCTTTCCGCCTCTGGCGGCAAGAAGACCGAAGCGCCTGCGGCGGTTGCTGCCGCGCCCGGAGCGCCGGCAAAGGAAAAGGAAGAGGTCGCCATTCCTGCGCAGCAGGAGCTCTTCCGCGCAGGCCGCAAAAAGCTCCCGAACGAGCGCCGTTCCATCACGCACAAATTCAACGTCGGCGGCCACGAGGGCTACTTGACCGTCGGCATGTACGACGACGGAACCCCCGGCGAGATCTTCATCAAGATGGCCAAGGAAGGTTCGACGCTCTCCGGCATCATGGACGGCTTCGCGCTCTCTGTTTCCATCGCGCTGCAATACGGCGTGCCGCTGCGGGCGCTGATCGATAAATTCGTCAACGCGCGCTTCGAACCCTCCGGCTTCACCGGCAATCGCCAGATTCCTTATGCGAAGTCGATCATCGACTACATCGGTCGCTGGCTCGGCGGAAAGTTCATCTCCAGCGACTATCTGGTCCAGACGGATGAGCCCGAAGATGCACCCGCGCCGAAGGCGGCTGTTCCAGAGGTGCCCGTGGTCGTCGCAAAGCCGGTTGAAGCGGATAAGTCTCGCCCGCGTGCGGCCATTGACGACGCCCCTTCCTGCTCTGAGTGCGGCATGCTCATGACTCCCAACGGAAGCTGCTACAAATGCGAGAATTGCGGCAGCACTTCCGGCTGCAGCTGAGCCCTGGGCCCAGGCAACCAGTTCGTTTCGATACCTAATCCAAGCCGGTGTTCCTTCGAGGACACCGGCTTTTCTTTCTCAAATTCAGCGAGTGGCCGAGGATGGTAAGCTTTAGATGTTGCCTAGGATAATTTATGCAAAACTCTATCGATCTTCGTCATCAGATTCCGGCTTTGACCCTCCGTACCTTCGACGGTCGCAGCATCTCGTCTTGGGATTTCAAACAAAAGCGCAATCGCGTCATCGCCTTTCTCCACGCCGAGTCGCCCAGCTCCTGGAAGTTCGTTCACGACGTCGTCGCTCACGCCACTGATTGGAAGAGCAAGGACGCCATTGGCCTGATCGTATTCTCCAAGGCTCCCTCTGCGAATTTGCCCGCAGCGCTGCCTCCGGAGATCATTGCCGGAATTGACTCCACCGGCCGCTCAATCGTCCGCTACTTGGGCGCTGAAGCGATGGATCCTGACGGACTGCCACGCCAAGCGGTTTTTGTGGCGGATCGTTACGGCGAGCTTTACGCCAAATGGATCTTCGGTAAAAACACCGAACCGCCCGGCATTCCCGCGATTTTGAAGGCTCTCGAACAGATCGAAGTCGCCTGCGAGGAATGCGAGCCATCCACTTGGCCCCTCGAAGGCTGAGGTGATCTCGTCAGCGTTGCCATTCGCTCGCGCCGCGCGCATGCCAAAATCCAAATGCTGTGGTCAGTTCGCGCCGATCGCGGACTTGATCGCGGAAGCGATCGAATTGGAATAACGCTCCACGTCATGCGCGCTCTCCGCTTCAATCATCACGCGCGCCAGAGGTTCCGTGCCGGAATATCGCACCACGACGCGCCCCGAGTGGCCCAGCGCCTTCGCTGCCTCGGCGATGGCTCGCGAAACGCCAGGAAGTGAGTCGAGCGGCGGCTTCGAGCCGACTCGCACGTTCACGATTTTCTGCGGGAAAATCTTCAAATCGCAGACGAGTTGATCCAGCTTTCCCTCGATGGAGACAAGCGACGCCATTTTGACTGCCGTCAGCATGCCGTCGCCCGCGCTCGAATCGTCAAGAAAAATGATGTGTCCGGATTGTTCGCCGCCGAGATTCGCGCCACTGCGAATCATTTCTTCCAGGACGTACCGATCACCCACGGGCACGCGCACCAGCCGCAAACCTTCGCGCTCCAGCGCTCGCTCCAGGCCCAGATTGGCCATCGATGTGCCCACGATGGCATCTCCTTTCAGCGCCGCGGTCTTTCTCATGTACCGCGCACACGCAAAAAGGACACCATCTCCGTCCACGTATTGCCCGCTCGCCGTGGAAAATACCGCGCGATCCGCATCGCCATCGAACGCCACGCCCAGATCCGCTCCCATCGCGATTGTTTTTTCCTGCATCTTCTTTGGGTGCAAGGACCCGCAGTCCGCATTGATGTTTCGGCCATCCGGATGGTTATGAATGGCCGTGACCTCGGCGCCGAGCGAGCGGAAAAGATCCGGTGCCAGCGCGCTTGCTGCTCCATTCGCACAATCCAGCACGATTTTCATCCCGCGAAGACCCTTTTTTCCGAAAAGCTTTGTCCGCAGCGCCGCGAGATAATCCTCATGAAGGGTCGCTTCCGTAGAAATTTTCTCGAATTTGGTTTCCGGCACAGGGCATTTGCTTTCCTGTGCCGCGAGGATGCGCGCTTCGATCTGCGCTTCAGATTCGTCCGGGAATTTCATTCCCCGCGCCGAAATCAGCTTCACACCATTGTCGTGATAGGGATTGTGCGAAGCGGAGATGACCACTCCCGCCGAAAAATCTTCCGTGCGGACAAGATACGCGATGCCCGGCGTGGTCAAAATTCCCGCGGAGACTGGCTCGGCTCCTCCGGCGCGCAGCCCTTGTGCAATGCGCGCGGCCATTCCCGGACCCGATTCTCGCGTATCCATGCCGATCAGCACGCGCAGCGGCCGGCCCGCGTCGCGATGGCTTGCCAGATACTCCCCCAGCGCCACGCCGGCGCGAAAGAGCGTCGCATCATCGAGTGGATACTTGCCGGGGATTCCGCGAATGCCGTCTGTGCCGAAGAGCTCTTTGGGCATGAGTCCGAAAAAATTCTGAGGTTCGCTGGGTCTCACAGTCTAGCACAGGAAATGCGAAGAATTGTTCACGGAGAATTTTCGCGCGGCACCAAATGGATACGAAGCTCCTGCGGATCGATGCGCACGATTTGCACACCATAAGGTGCATCGACCTCCTGCGGGTCAAGCTCCACCATTCCGCTTCCCGCCGTTCTTCCGGAAAGATCGAGGACGACTCCCAGGTCCGGCGGGATCAGCCGCCGGAGCAGTGCCGAACGTCCCCTCACGCGAACATGCACCACGGTCGGCACGTCGTTGGCAATTTCCATCCGCGAGGGCACATTCACGAATTCAATCGGCACCGCGAACCCAATTTCTGCCACGGGCTCCGCGCTATAGGTCGCCCAGAGTAGAAACGAAATCAGTAGCGCCATGAGTTTCAAGCTCCAATTGTGCAACACCCATTTGCGGAACCAGCGCATATTCATTTCCTCGCCGTGGCGCGCTCCGCCGCCGCGGGCAGCACCGGCAAGCGGCGCGAACGCTTCGTCAGTTGGCCCAGTCTTTCGCTCAGGCGTTCCGCCGTCAAATCCATCTCGATTGTACCGCCCGTGGCCAGCCCGATCGAACCGGTTTCCTCCGAAACAATCAGCACGACGGCGTCGCTCTCTTCGCAGATGCCAATCGCCGCGCGATGGCGCGTGCCGAGCTGGTTCGAAATCGTTGGATTCAGCGAAAGCGGCAAAAAACACGCTGCTGCGGCCAGGCGTCCTCCGCAAACGATCACGGCTCCGTCGTGCAGCGGGCCGCCCGGCCGGAAAATCGCCAGCAGCAGGTCGTAACTTAAGACCGCGTCCAGCGGAATCCCGCTTTCCACATACGTTCGCAGTCCAATCGCCTGTTCCAGCACGATCAGCGCACCAATGCGGTTTTGAGAAAAATAGTTCGCGGCCAGCACCAGGTCGTCGTCTCCGCCCTGCGAAAAATAGGGGCCGAAGGCTCGCCACAGCGGCGTGCGTCCCAGCCTCGAAAGTGCGCGCCGAATTTCCGGCTGAAACAGAATGATCAGTGCGATAACGAAATAGGGCAGCAGCGTCGTCAGCAACCACTCGATCATTCCCAGCCGCGCCCACTGCGCCCCATAATAAAACGCCACCAGCAGCATAATCGCGACGGCCATTTGCACTGCGCGCGTGCCTTTGAGCAGGTTCAGGATGTAGTAAATGATAATCGCGATGACGATGATGTCGATGGCCGCGCGCAGGTGAAGCTGGGAAATTGCGCGCAGCGGAAATGCAAGAGCAATAGCCACGGCATGTAAGTTAGCCCACCTGGCGCTTGCCAGGCAAGGTTGGCCACGTCGCAGGGGCCTGGCCATTGTTCGCTTGCCCTGCGGCTGTGGTATCGTCGGGTAAATGCCGGAAACGATTGCCGGAAACAATTCGGAGCAGAAGCCACTGCGTCCCGCGACGACGAGTGCGCGCATCATTGCCGCGGGAATCGTGATCGCGTTTTGCTATCTCGCTTCGAGCGTGGTCGTCACTCTTCTTGTCGCAATTCTGGCGGCCTACTTCCTCGATTCCATAGTTGTCTGGCTGGAAATGTTCCGCTTGCCGCGTGTGTTCGGTTCTTTGATTGTTCTTCTTTTTGCATTTTCAGCCGTGTTTGCAGCGGGATCGTTGCTGGTCGGAAGCCTCGACCAGTTCGGCACAAACTGGCCGGAATATCGGGCGCCGCTCAGGTCCGTCGTAGGCACGTTCGAAAAGCGGCTTAATTTGATTGAATCTCGCGTCAACGAAATCGCTCCCGCGCCGCGCGAACCCAAAGGCGTTGTCGCCGTCACTGAATCGCATCCCGTCCAGGATGCTCTCTTGGCGCGCGCCGGCTCACTTTATACCGTCGTTTTCGTCGCGACCTTTATTCCTTTTCTCGTATTTTTCATGCTCGTTGCCAAAAGAAAAATCTGGCACGCTACCATGGAATTGTTTCCCTTGAAGGAACGGACGCGCGTGAAACTCGCGCTTTCCGAAGTCAGTAACATGCTGCGCAGCTATGTCGTTGGCACAGCGCTCGTCGCGCTCATTCTCGTGATCGCCAGTTGGGTCTTTTTCTGGGTCATCGGCCTCGATTTCCCATTCCTGACTGCTCTTGTTTCTAGTTTGGCCAACATGGTTCCTTACATCGGCCTGGTGATGTCCTGGCTTCCGCCCCTCATCATCGGCATTAGGCAATTTCACACCGTCGGTCCATTCGTCGGAATTTGTGCGATGCTGGCGTTCTTTCATCTTATGGCAGCAAATTACTTGCTGCCCGCCTTTATCGGCCGGCGTGTTCACCTCAATGCAGTTGCCGTAACCATTGCGCTTCTTTTCTGGGGATGGTTGTGGGGAGCAATGGGCCTTCTGCTTGCAATCCCCATCACGGGGGTCATCAAGGTTGTTTGCGACCACGTGGAAAACTGGGAACCCATCGGCCGGTGGCTCGGCGCCTAATGCAGCGCGCCTGTGAGAGACTGCGCGATTTCAAAAGAAGAGCGTTAAGAACGAGCGCGCAGTCGCACGACGCGCTGCCGCACAGTCGCAAGGTCCGGAGCTTGCTGGAAGAGGCGAATGGCGGCGATTCCCTGCGCGCCGGCGCACAGGCACGCCTCGGCGTTCTCTTCTGTGATGCCGCCAATCGCCAGAACAGGAATGCGTGCGCTCGCACAGACCTCGCGTAGCTTTTCAATGCCTTGCGGCGCGCCAAATGCCGCTTTCGACGGAGTTTCGTAAACCGGCCCGAAGAAAATGTAGCTCGCTCCGGCCGCCTCCGCCTCTTTCGCTTCTTCCAGCCGATGGCACGATACACCAATCAGAAATTCGCCCGCTGTATTTTGCTCGTGCCGCCAGCGCACAATTTCCTTCGCGGAAACCGAATCTCCGCCAAGATGAACTCCATCCGCGCCTGCAGCTAGCGCCACATCGAGTCTGTCGTTCACCAAAACGCGCCCCGCTCCTGCATTCTTTGCCACTGTGATCGCCCGCCGCGTCAAATCGATTAACTCGCGTGCTTCCAAATCCTTCTCGCGGATCTGTATCCAATCGAGCCCGGCTGCCGAGGCGCGTTCCACGCACGCAAGCAAATCCTCCGTTGGCGAATCGGAATGTAAGAGATGCCGGTCAGTGACGTAGCACAAAATCATGTTGTGCTCGGAGAGATCAGGAACGCGGCGCAATGGCGGGACGTTTGTGCCGGAACGAATCCACCGCCAAAACAGCGTCAACCACACCCAGCCCCGAAATCGCTCCGCGAAGATACGGACTGAGCAATATCGGAATGAGCGTCGGATAGCGATTCAGAAAATAGTTCGCATCCCAGACATTCATCCACGGAATCACAATGAGGAGCAATCCCAGCTCGAGCCAGAGGAGCAGCAGCAGCACGCGAAGTATGCGATTGGTCAAAGTCGGCGTCAGTGTTTTTGCAGCGCCGCGATCCGTTCGGCCACGTCGCGGTAATCGATATTCATAGCGTAGACCTGGCGAAAGCTGTCCAGCGCCGCCTTGGAGTTTCCAGCTTGCTCCTCGGCTATGCCTAAATCATACCGCAAGGCGAGCACAGTTTCCGGATCGAGTTCCGGTATCTCCAGCGCGCGGTGATACCATAGCACGGCAATTTTCGGTTCTTGCTTGTCCATGAACGTCAGCGCCAGCAGCGTCGAACACTGCATCGCATATTGGAACGGCCGGCCCTCGCCCACCGCCTTGGCCACTCTTTGGAATTCGCCAATGGCTTCGTCGAGCAGGCCCATCTCGCGATACGCGATTCCAAGATTATAGTGCGTCTCGAGATCCTCTTCTTCGTCCTTCTCGCTCATTTCTCCGAGTTCGGCTCGGAATTCCTGAAAGACTTCGCTTAGCTCGTTGGCATTGCTCCCCGCAACAACCGGAGCAGATCCTTCGGCGTGCGCCGCGACGGGTTCGCTCACCTGCGGAGCGGGCGGAGGAGGTGGCGGCGGAGTGGCCTTCGGAGCTGGCTTTGCCGAAACAGGTTTCGGTTCCGGTTTGGCCGCAGGCTTCGGCTCAACCTTTGCCGTAGCAGGCTTCGGTTCCGGTTTCGGCGGCGCCGGTTTCTCCTCGGCGGCCGGCTTTTGGGCGGACCCAGCTTCTTGGCTCTCCACTTCCGCGACGAGCTGATCCAGGAAACTCTCGGTTGAGGGTGCTTCCTCAGTCGCCGCCTCGTTTTTCGGGCCTTCCGCCGCCGGCTCTTCGAGGAGTTCGAGCTCGAATTCGCCCACTTCGGATTCGGCGATCTTGGTCTCGGCGGATTCCGGCGCGGCGGGAAAGACTTCCTTCGGCGAAGGTGCGGCAGGAGGGTTTTCCGCCGCGGGCGGTGCAGCCGTATTCACAGGTGCGGGTTGCGTTTCTATGGACGACGCAATCTGCGCCCACTCGTCGGAAAGATCGATCTCGTGTTCCGCTGGCGCCGCGGATCGCGTGGCAGGCTGCGTCGTTTCTGCCGCGGGAGTCTCTGGTTCAGCCCTGGCTCCTGGAATCGCAAATTCCACAGGAGCCTCCGCCTGTTCCTCGGTCGCGGTTGTTTCGGCAGCTTGCGGTGGAACGGCTCCAGGTGTCTGGGCCACGGCTTGAAGGAGTTCTTCATCCGTCACACCCGAGACTCGCTGGAACCGGCGGCGAAGCTCCGTAAAACGCTCGGCGCTCTTCGCATCGCCGCGCTGCACGTAAATCTGCTCCAGTTGCGCGGCGAGTTCCGCCGTGCGGCGGTCGTTGCCTGTTCCCAGGGTCATGTCCAGCAAACGTTCAAGTGTCAGCGCATGCCCCGGCACGCGCTCGAGAATATGTTCGAGCAGTTGCACGGCCTTCTGCGAAAGCCCGTAGCTCGAGAACAAATCCACATCCGTCAGTGCCTGCGTGATGAATCGCTGCGTTTCGTCGTCGAGGCCCAATTCGCTCGCCACGGCCTCAGGCGGAATAGGCGCTCCGATCAGCGGCTCGCGTGACGGCTCGACTGGCGCCACAACGGCAGGTTCCGCGGGCCCGCCTGCTGCTTGGCCCATCGTTTTTCGGATTTGTCCGAGGCGTTGCCGGGCCAGTTCGTTATCCGGCTCGCGTTCTAGGACTTCACTCAAGACCTGCTCCGCCCTCGCAAATTGTCCCTGATTCGCCAGCGTATCGGCCAGCTGCGCCTGCGCTTCGGTAAGATTGTTGTCCGCGGTCCGGCGATAGAGATCCACGAGCCATTCCTGCAATTCCACTCGGTCCCTCGCGCGCTCGGCAAGGGTGGTGAGGACTCGCGCGAGATGTTCCTGCTGCCCCTCGGAGATCGCCGGTCCGCGCAATCCGTCGACGAGCTCCATAGCCTTGTCGGTTTCCTCGGAATCAATCAGGGCATTAGCCACGCGCAGCGCTAGGGCGAACTTCTCCGGCCCTTTGAGCTCTGTGTTTTGCACCAATTCCACCGCGCGATCCGTCTTCCCGCCCTTCAGGCAAATATCCACCTGCAGCGTCATCATCTCGGAATTCGAATCCGCGTCTGGAAGCTTCGCCAAAGCATCGAGCGCTTCGTCCGGGTTCCCAGCCGCCCCGAGCATCCGCGCTTTCAGCAGGAGCGCCGTCGAGTTGTTGGGCTCTGCCGCCAACGCCGCATCGGCCATCTTTTGCGCTTCCGCCGCGTCGCCGTGCTCATAGAGGTAGCGCGAATAATGCAGATACGTCTCCGCCGCCTCTTTCTTCTGGCCCATCGCCAGATACAATTCCGCCAGCCGCCGTTGCACGCGCGGATTGTCCGGCTCGACATCCAGCAGTCGCCGCAGGACCTCCACCGCTTTTGCCGTTTGATTGCCTTTCAGGTGCGCTTCGGCGAGCTGCAGAAAAATGGGCCGCGCTTCGCTCAGAATTCCTTGCTGCACATAGAGGTTGGCGAGTTTTTCGAGCGGTCCCGTTTCGTTCGGGGCCAGCTTGGAGATTTTCTTGTAAATCGCGATGGCTTTGCTGTTGAAGCCGTTGTTCAGGTAGAGCTGTGCCAGCCGCTCGAAATACTCCACGGCCTGCGGCATGCTGTTTTGCCGCACGAACAGGTCGCCCACGGTCATCAGCACGACCTGATCGTTCGGATCACTGCGCAGGATCGTCTGATATTCCTGGATCGCCTGAGCGACTTTCCCCTGGTTCAGCGCTTTCAGCGCTGACTCCATGGCTTTGGCTTTGTTCAAGGCCATGCGTTTTCGATACCCCTGCCCGCGCGCCTGTCGCGGAAGCGCCCCCCTCAGGGCAAAATTTCGACCGGTTTTCCGAAGCTGATTTACGGTAGCACACGCGAAAAACAGGGGTCAACGAACTGCCGTGCAGCCGTATAAGAACTCGATAACACCCGCAGGAGCGCTTTCCGGCTGTAAATTTCCCCCGCCGACGCGGACAGATTGATTTTCCGCATTTATTCGCGGTAAACGAATTCGAGCTGGATTCCCGCCACTTCGATGATGTCCCCCGAAGACAATTTCGCCGGATGGACCACCGGCTGGCCGTTGATGGTCGGCACTTTTTCCGCACCCCCGATATAGTAGGAATTGTCCTCGCGGCGATTGATCTGCGCGGCCACTTTCGGCGCAAACCAAGCCTTCAATTTCACCGTCGCCATCGCAGATTTGCCGATGACCGTCAGTTTGTCACTCAGCGTGTATTCCTTCTGGTTGGTCTTGCCATTTTTCACTACGAGCGTCGCCACTTTCACGCGTGCCGGCGCCGGCTGTGCGCTTTCGCCCACGGCCGCGACTTTCTGGAGGAAATCGCGCCGCTCCTTGGTATCCAGCATCACTGTCTCATTGATTTTCGGCGCGGTGGGCCGCGGCATGCCGCCTTTGAAGAATGGGTCGCTCGTTTCACGCGAGTCCGCCACCAAAATCGTATGCTTGCCGATCTCCACGGAATCGCCCGGCTTCAGCGCCACCATCTTCACTCGCTGGCCATTCACGAAAGTTCCGTTCATACTGCCGAAATCCTCGATCATCAGCCGGCCTTCTTCGTTGAAGACGCGCGCGTGATAGTGCGATACGGCCGGATTGTCGATCACCAGCCCGTTATCGGGCGAGCGCCCGATGCTCACTTCTCTTGCGCCCACGGGCGCTTCCTTCAGCACGGAATTTTGGAATTTCAAGACGAGTTTCGGCATTTCTTTCCTCCCTCAAATCCTTACTTCAGGAGCCCCGGAACCACCTGCCAATCCTGGAAATTGTCCCAACCAACTTTGGCGCGCTGCGCACCACGATCACCGTAACGTTATCTTCGCCGCCCGCCTGATTCGCCAGATCCACCAGCCGCTCGGCTGCCTCTTGTGGGTCATCCGTATCGCCTAGGGCCCCGGCGATCTGTGCATCGGAAAGCTCGTGGGTGAGTCCATCCGAGCACAACAGAATCGCGTCGCCTTCCATCAGAACTTCTTCGCTGGCCTCGACCTCGACCTCCGCCTCGGCGCCCAGCGCGCGCAGCAGCACGTTCTGCAGATTGCTGTTCGCGGCATCCTGCTCATTCATCAATCCGTGCCGCACCTGCTCGGCAATAAACGAATGATCCTGCGTCAGCCGTTCGAGCTCGCCGTTGCGCAACCGGTAGGCGCGGCTGTCTCCTACGTGCGCGAGGCTCACGCGTTCACCCTGAACCATCAGCGCCACGACCGTCGCGCCCATTCCTGCTTGCGCCGCGTTATCTTCTGCGGCCTTATGGACCTCTCGATTCGCCAGCCGCACGGCGCTCACCAGCCGGTTCGTAGCGTCGGAAACTCCTTCCAGCCGCTCGCCAATCAGCGGCAGGGACGGATTTTGCTCCGCGTCACGGCAGTGCGTCGCGATCGTCTCCGTCGCCAGTCGGCTCGCGACTTCCCCAGACGCCTGCCCGCCCATGCCGTCAGAAAGCACAAAGAGATTCAGCTCCGGCGCGACGCACAAACTGTCTTCGTTGTTTTCTCGGACGCGCCCCGTATCGCTTCGCGTTCCGTATTCGATTCCCGCGCTATCGCTCATCGCCTCTTCTCGAGTCTCCCCCTGACTCCTCATCTGGCTTCAGGGCGATTCACGGCTGGGGCCCGGACTTGATGAACAAAGAAAAATCCCTGGCTTTCAAGCCACCGCTGCACATTTTGGGCTTTCTTTTCGTTGTAGGGGCCGGTGAATACCACGAAGTATTGTCCGCCCTTCGGATTCGGCTTCGGCAACACAACCACCGGATTCCCGTGACTTTCGATTCTCCTGGAAACGTTTTGCGCGCGCTCTTCCTTCTCGAATCGCCCAATCCAGATGTAAATCGGCCCTGTCGCCGCCTCCTTTTGTGGAGTGTGTGTCGCTGGCTTATTGGCGTATTCCACATGCGGGAAAACCACCGGGGTCGCCGGAGGTTGCGCAGGCAATTTCGGATGAACCGCGGCGGCCGCGTTTGCAACGCGCGGCTGCGGCGCTGGCCGCGGCGGAATCACAAAAGCCTTTGCCGGGGGCGTCGGCGCGGCGGCCATCTCTGGCGCGGGAATCTGCTTTGCCGTCTTGACCACGGTCATCGCACGCAGCCCGCCGAGCGTTGCCAGCACAAGAACCGCGCCCACCAGCACCCAGGCGATCGGCGATGTCTTCTTGGCTTTCGGTGACGCGGCGAGCAAAGTTCCTGCAACAGCAACGGTCGCAGCCGTCGAGTGCTTCACCAACCCGCTCATCGGCGTCGCCGCGACTGCGGCGGCCACGGGGATCGCCGCCACGGCCGAGGCCGGAGTGGCTCCGGTCACGCGCGTCGCGCGCAGCGCTGTCTCCAACTCACCAATCGACTGAAATCTCTTTGCCGGATCTTTTTCCAGACACTTCAAAATTGCGCGCTCAATAAAAACTGGAATATTCGGATCGATTTCGTGCGGCGGCCTTGGCGCTTCCTGCATCTGCTTCACAGCGACGGCAACGGCCGTATCCGCGTGAAACGTCTCCGACCCCGTGAACATTTCGTACAGCATCAAACCCAGGGAATAAATATCCGTCCGGTAGTCAACCGGCTTTCCCGCCACCTGTTCCGGCGCCATGTACGCCGGCGTCCCGATCATTGCTCCCGTCAGCCGCGTCCCCGCTTCCATAGAACGCGCGATGCCGAAATCCATGATCTTCACGTTGCCCTGCTTGTCGATCATCACGTTTTCCGGCTTCAGGTCGCGGTGCACGATCCCCTGCGCGTGCGCTTCTTTCAATCCCGAGCAGATCTGCGTCGCCAGATCAATCCCTTTGCGCACTGGCAGCCCGCCGAACCGGTTCAGTACCGACCGCAGGCTTTCGCCTTCCACGAATTCCATCGACGTGTACGCCACGCCGCCGATGCGGTTAAAGTCGTACACGCGGCAAACATTTTTGTGCGTGATTCTGCGCGCAAAGAGCAGCTCATTCTTGAACCGCTCCATCATCGCCTGGTCTGACGCGATCTCTGGCTTGATGAGCTTCAGCGCCACGATCTCGCCCGTTTCGCGGTCACGAGCCTTGTAGACATTCCCCATATTTCCGTGGCCCGCTTCGCTCAGGATGTCGTAGCGCTGCGAAAGCGCCGCCAGGCTCGACGTCGTCAGGCTCGTCTTCGCGCTTGTCGCCGCGGCTTCGTCGACCAATGCTTGCGCGTCTGGAATGTCGCTCAGCAGGACGGTCTTCTGGCTATCCTCGCGCCCGCGCATTGCCCGCGAGGAAGAAGGCGCGGAACTCCCATTCGGCTTGGTGGGCTGGTCCATATTGTCCCTGTCTACAGTAAACACGAATCCGGCGGGTCCGCGCTAAATTGCGCGGAATGTGTAAGGAAAAAGTATCTGGTACTTTAGTTCTATCGGCTTGAAAAGCGATTTTTCGGCGGATTATTCGCCAGCCGCGGCGCTCAGGGAAGTGGCGGAAGAAGCGTTGTGCTCTGTCGCATTTGTTGGAGCCGTAGAAGTCGAAGCCAGCGGCAGCGCCTCTTGCGTCGCATGCGCGCCCCAGCAGGTCGCTTCGCGCACCGGCGCGAACGAAAATCGGTGCAACGGCGTCGGCCCGTATCGTTGCAGCGCTTCCAAATGGTCCGGCGTGCCATAGCCGCGGTTGGAACCGAGGCCGTATTGCGGATACATCTGGTCGAACTCATCCATCAAGCGGTCGCGTTCCACTTTCGCCAGAATCGATGCGGCCGCGATCGATACGGATCGCGCGTCTCCATGGATCAGCGATTTCTGTTCGATGGACAGCGGCAATTCCATGGCATCAACCAGCAGATAATCTGGCGTCGGCCGGATTCCTTCGACCGCCGCCACCATCGCCTGCCGGCTCGCCTGGTAAATGTTCCACGCGTCGATCCGGCTGGCCTCGATTTCCGCCACGGCCCACGCCAGCGCGTGTTCGCGAATGCGGCCGGCCAGTTCCGTTCGCCGGTCGTGTGTCAGTTTCTTCGAATCGTCCAATCCGACGATTCGCCGCCGTGGATTCAGCACCACCGCTGCCGCCACCACGGGCCCGAAAAGCGATCCGCGTCCGGCTTCGTCGATTCCGCAGATGCGCATCCATCCGCTTTGTCGCGCAAGCCGTTCGTATCGCGAGGAGCACAGCCGCGTCATCGCGCCGAATTCTATCACAGCGTTCGCGGCGCGATTCACCGGCTCTCCGGGCTCTGTGGAAAAAAATCCCAGAAAAAAAGAAAGGCCGCCTCATCGTTTCCGGCGGCCTGCATTCGAAAATCGGATTGTGTTGAATTATTCCGAGGCCTTTGTCTCCGCCGGCTCGGCTTGCTTTTCGCGTTCCATGCGCTTGATGCGCGCCGATTTGCCCTTCAGTCCGCGCAGGTAATAAAGCTTCGCGCGCCGCACATTGCCTTGCTGCACCACTTCAATCGACGCAATCGTCGGCGAATGCAGCGGGAAAATGCGCTCCACGCCGATTCCAAAGCTCACACGCCGCACCGTGAAGCTCGCGCCCGCCGTGTGTCCCCGTCGCTTGATCACCACGCCCTCGAACGGCTGCACGCGCTCTTTTTCTTTTCCCGCCTCGCCCTCGCGCAGCTTCACATTTACGCGCACCGTATCTCCCGGACGAAACTCCGGCAAATCCTTGCGAACTTGTGACTCCTGCACCTTATCAATCACGCGACTCATTTCGAATTATCCCGGCAGACCCGCTCAGGTGGGGCCAGCTCACTCAGCGCAATTCCCAACTATACCGAAAATCCGCGTCCTTTGCGAGCGATTTGCGCGGTCAATTACCTGAAAACGGAAATTCTCGGCTGAGTCGGCATAACGCCGGCTAGCCTCGCAAGCGAAACAACTTCTCTGCATTCCCTCCCAGTATCTCCTCGCGCTCTGCCGCCGAAATCGGCAATCCCCGCAGCGACTCCAGCATCGACGGAACGCTCCCGATCTGGTGCGGGTAATCGCTGCCCGCCAGGATATGTTCAGCGCCCGCGAAATCGATCGCCAGTTTCAGCGCCAGCGGATCGAAATTCACCGTGTCGTAATAAAACTGCTTCAAATATTCGCTCGGCGGCCGCGGAATATTCACGCGGCATTCCTTGAACGCGCGATATCCGCGGTCGGCCCGTTCCGCGATATACGGAATCGCCCCGCCCAGATGGCTCAGCACCCAACGAATCCGCGGAAACCGCTCCGCCACGCCGCTGAACACAATCTTCTCCGCCGCCAGCGTCGTGTCAAACAGAAATCCCACCAGCGGCATCAGCCAGTATTCCGTCATTGCTTCCACGCCCGCTGGATCCGTCGGATGAATATGCAGAATCGCTTCAAAATCGTTTGCTGCTTCGTAGAGCGGCCAGAATCGCTTGTCCGCCAGCGCCACTCCGTTGACGTTGCTGAAGAGCATCGCCCCCGGAAAATGCAATTGTCGGCACACGCGCTCGAATTCTTTCACCGAAGCAGCCGGATCGTTCAGCGGCAGAGTCGCCAGCGCCGCAAATCGCCCGTGCTTCGTGTGCACCGCATCCGCAAACGCGTCGTTTACCAGCGTCGCAAGCTTGACGGCCATTGCCGGCGTTTCGACGTGTGTCCCCGGCGTGGTCATCGAGAGCACTTGTGTATCCACGCCGTATTTCTGCATCTCCTGCTCGCGGAAATCGATGTCGCGATGGCCGCGCACGGCCACGTTGTAGTCGCCCGGATAGTGCAGCCGCGGGTTCCCTTCGGCGTCGAAATCAACCTTCACCGCGCTCTGGCCCGATCGCAGCGCCTCGATGTACGCCGGCGGATAGTAGTGGTTATGAACGTCGATGATCGGCATTTATACTATTCTCCTCGTCAGCAGGTCCGGGCGATTCCGCCGCGTTTTTTCCACCGCCATGCGCTGCCGCCAGCGCCGGACTTCCTCATGATTTCCGCTCATCAGAATTTCCGGCACATCCCAACCGCGAAAATTCTGCGGTCGCGTGTAATGCGGATAGTCCAAAATGCCTCGGCTCGCGGCGCGCCATTCCCCGCGGATCTCGTCCGCAACGCTATCAGTCGCCGCCGCAAGAATCTCGCCATCCGTCGCCGAAAAAGATTCATTCTCCGCCGAATCTTCGTTCCCCAGCGCGCCGGGAATTAGCCGCGTCACGGCGTCGAGCACCATCACCGCGGGCAATTCTCCGCCGGAAAGCACAAAATCGCCCACCGAAATTTCGTCCGTCGCCAGATGCTCCGCCACGCGCTCGTCCACTCCTTCATAGCGTCCGCAAATCAGCACCATGCGTTCGAGCCGCGCAAATCTCCGCGCCGTTTCTTGCCGGAATAATTTCCCCGAGGCCGAAAGAAGCACAATTGCTGTCCCGCCCAGCGCCTTCGCGCCCGGCGTGTCCGCGATCGGCCCAACGAACGATTCGACCGCGTCAAAGATGGGCTCGCACTTGAGCACCATTCCTTCGCCGCCGCCAAACGGACGGTCGTCCACCGTGCGATGCCGGTCATGCGTGAAATCACGCAAGTCTGCGATGCCGGTTTCGATGAGCCGCGCTTCCCGCGCCCGCCGCACAATCCCATAGTCGAGCGGCCCCTGAAAAAACTCCGGAAATATCGTGATCAGGTCGAATCGCATCGCGGCAAATCTTACCGCACTCGAGGTTTTACACTGGATTTAAATCCGCAAGCCCTTCGGGGAGGACCACTTCGATCCGCCGCGCAGCCGTGTCAATGCGCGTGCAGATTTCTGCAGCCAGAGGGATCAGCAGTTCACCGCGCGTCGTATTCACGACCAGAATCGGCGTCCCGGCGACTTCTTCGCCGCTGAACTGCACATCGCGCACCACGCCGATTTTTTCCGCCGCGCCGCTACCAGCGAAAATCTCGCAGTCAATTAAATCCGTGACGAAGTAAGTTCCAGCCGGAAGCGTCAAGCGTTCGGAAAGCGGAATCTGAATTTCCAGTCCCTTGAGTTTTTCCGCATCGGAAATGGAATCGCAGCCTTCGAAAAGAAAAATTGCCTGGGTCTTGTGCAGCCAGCATTCGCGCACAGTAGCGCGATGCAGCGCATTCTTCCCGTCCCAGAGGAAAACAGATTTCAGTTTCGTGAGGCGTTCCGGAAAATCAGTGAAGATTTCTGCCGCGACTTCTCCGCGGCGTCCGCGCGCACGCAGAATTTTGGCCACAGTGACGCGAGAGGCTGGAGTCTCGTCCACGCTATTCCAGAATTTCCAGTGTAAATCGCTTTTTCAATTTCATGCCCGCCGCGCCCAGCAGCGTGCGAATCGATTTCGCCGTGCGTCCTTGGCGCCCGATCACTTTACCCAAATCGTCCGGCGCCACGCGCAATTCCAGCACAGTCACTTGCTCTCCTTCGATGGATTTTACGGAAACCTGTTCGGGATGATCGACAAGAGCTTTCGCGATTTCCTCGACGAGTTCCTTCATGAGAACCTCCGGGTCGGCCTGGAGAATCAGCAAGAGGGATAACCGGCGTTGGAAATCCGTGGTCTGAAGAGTCCGACGCTCTATGCGATTTTCTGGATTCGCAAAAAGCTGCGGACGGTATCGCTCGGCTGGGCGCCGCAGCCGAGCCAGTATTTGATGCGCTCGGCGTCAAGCTGAATCACGGCAGGCTTCTTCAGCGGATCGTAGGTCCCGACAATTTCAACGAAGCGGCCGTCGCGCGGACGCGTCTTTTCGATCACCACCACGCGATACGCGGGCTGCTTCTTTTTGCCAATGCGGGACAAGCGGATCGTCAACACTCGGTCTATCCTCCAATTTTCATTGCAATTATAGCCTATCCCCGCGCATTTGCCAAAGGTCGAATAGAGGAATCGGATTACTTCACGACCTGGCGCTCAACAAAAACACCCTTAAAATCTTCGAGCTAGCCGGACAAACCCAAGCGGAGTTTACCCGGCCACGCATTGTTTTGCCATGAACCTAAACAATAGCAGCCACGCTATCTTCTCGCGAGCTTCTAAAATCCTTCAGGTACCTCAGTTTCTTGAACATATAAATCATAATGAATATTGCGCTCAAGCCAAGTAGCCAAAGACTGGGGACAAGCTCCTGGCCCGCGATGAATAGTAGGCCGATAACCCCAGTGATTATTCCAGCGACGAGCCAATTGGCCGGAGGAGGAGTCAACGTAGGCGGGAAACCTATTGGCAGAAACTGTCCAGTTTCGACGTCTCTGGCAGCAAAGGCAAGCCACCCCTCACACCTGTAGTCGCCCTTCGCAAACGTGTTTCTGAGACCCCCCCTGACGAAGAAAATTTCCAAGGTTTCGCCAGGATCCACAGCGAGTGGGTAGTGTCTTAATTTGGGCGCTTCTAGGTGTATTCGTTGTATTCGGGTACACGGTAAATGGTAGAAAGAATGAGGTTACAAAAGTAAACAAACGAAGTGTGGTGCTCTCCTCGGCACTCCCCCTCGTTTACGACATTTTTATATCTGATCGTTACGCAAAAGGCTCCTTGTCTTGCCCCGCTATCTTTAGCGAGTTCTCCGGATTTCAGCGTAAACAAATCGTCAAGGTCAAAATCATCCCTAAGAACCAGCGTCTCATTACTACCAATGAAAATGTGCTTCGGCTCGTCGAAATGTGTAGTCAGTTTTTCTTTGGCAAATGGAACGCCTTCTTTGAGAAGTCCATGCCAAATATCGTAACCAATGATTTCGGCGGGAGTTTTCCCCTGATTTTTCACACTGAGAGAATATTTAATCACTCCCAAAGCAGGATCGTTCTTTGCAAATTCGCCATGAATCCAAGCGCGTTCGCTGTCAATTACAGCCTTAGCATTCAAGAGAGCGGCAGCAGCGGATTTTCGAGACTCCCAAGACTGCCATCCAATGACGAAAGCTGTGATAGCTCCGATGAATACCAATACCCATTCAGGGGATTCATACCAAGGTGGAGATTGGGCGTGAGCGGCGTGCTGATTGCCCTGTGGCCCGTTTTGTGGATTGGCTTTGGCAGGCGGCGCAACGGGAACGAGCGCAGCTGGGTGTTTATTATGGGAGCTTTGTTCTTTTTCGGCGGTGTTTTTTTGGGACTGGCCCCGTGGGGTAAGGTGAATAACAAAGGTGAGCATTACTGCGGCGATAAGGGCTGGCTTCACTTCTCCGTGATTGTACCCCATAAATACTTCTTGACAAGCAATAATTATTGGGATACAGTTATTCGCATAGAGGACACGCGAATGGCAAACATCCTAGCAGCGGAAAAGCAAGTCGCGGTGATTAGCGCACTGGCGGAAGGCTCTGGGATTCGCCAGATTGAGCGCATGACGGGCGTAAACCGGAATACCATTATGTCGCTGGGCGTGCGCGTCGGAAAGGGCTGCGCCGCGCTGCTAGATGCCAAGATGCGCGACCTGGAATGCTCGCACTTGCAGATGGATGAACTATGGGGATTCATTGGCAAGAAGCAGAAGCATGTGACGCCGGAAGATAACCCAGAGCTAGGGGACGTTTGGACGTTCTGCGCAATTGATCAAGAAACGAAGCTCGTACCATCGTTCAAGGTTGGCAAGCGCGATGCGGATACAGCCAATGCCTTTATGAGTGACCTAGCGTCACGCCTCAAGATTCGCACGCAACTTTCCTCTGACGCGCTTCCCGCCTACATCGAAGCGGTAGAGCAAGCCTTCGGCGCGAACGTGGACTTCGCGCAAGTCATCAAAGTTTTCGAGAGTCAGGCTGCGGACGCGGAAGTGATTCGTACCGACAAGATACGGCGCACAGGACGCCCCGATCTAGGGATTGCATCTACCAGCCATGTTGAGCGACTGAACGGGACAACGCGGCTTCACATGCGCCGCTTGACTCGTTTGACCTACGCATTCAGCAAAAAGCGCGAGAACTTCGAGGCAGCCGTTGCGCTCCACTTTGCCTACTACAATTTTGTGAAGCGGCACAATACGCTGCGATGCACGCCAGCGATGGCAGCAGGAATCGAGCGAGAATTTTGGACGGTTAAGGATTTAGTACAGGCCGCATGAACGCCATAGACGAGTTACGCGAGGCCATAAAGCGATTGCATGGCGTGGAATCGCGCCACATCGAAAGCGTTCCGGTGAAGGAAATGTTTCAAGGCAAGACGGTCTGGGAGGGGATAGTCGAAGTATTCGAGTTGGTCGGCCATGAGAAAGCATCGCGCCTTTATGCGTGGATACAGGACGTGGACGGCAAGAAACGGCATTTCACTGTGCTGCACGTTGCTCCAGTGGATTCGCCATTAGCGGCTGTGAGAGCCGCGATTTTACACGACTACAGAAATGCCCAAGAAGCGTAAAGCGGGTCGCCCTAAGATGCCCAAAGGCCATGCGATGGGTGGAATGCTACGCGTTCGGGTTACGCCGGATGAACTGCGAGCCATCCAAGAAACCGCTAAGGGCAAGAAACAGACGATTTCTGAGTGGATACGCGACGTGCTCGGAGCCGCGACGAAGTGATAGCCCGCCTCAAATTAAGACACTACCCAGCGAGTGTAATGGCAAATGGTAGAGAATAATTCATAAAGACCCTCTCTCCCGAAGGGTCCTCTAATTTGATTTGAATGTCCGTGCGAAACTCATTCGCGGTGTGTTGGTTGATAGTGCCTGTGGCTGCAAAGGCTCCCCAGTACTGTCCTAGGGCTCTATCGGCTCCAATCAAATTTATATTCCCTTTGCTTCTCGACCCGGTCTGAAAGCTCTGCACGCGTGCTGAAGTAACCTTCATCTTCCGGCTGGCATAGGCAAGCCCGTCCCGTTGTGACGCTGACAGCGAGTGTGATAACTCAGGCGGCAATTCGGCTATGCTGACTCGTCTTGCAGGTCTCAGTTCGGTAGCCCGTGGCTGATCTAGGTTGCTGGCCATAACCTACCTCCGCAAGTGTCGAAGGTTTATATCTCAGCCTGCGACACTGTGCAAGGTTCACCGGGGAAGGTTTTCAGTTGGATAGCCCCGAGCGGAGCTTGCTGATGCCGCGCATTTTGCCCTTCATCGAATTGCCGTACATCTTCATCATGCGCCGCATTTCGGAGTATTGCTTGAGGACTTCGTTCACTTCCTGCACCGTCGTTCCGCTTCCACGCGCGATGCGCTTGCGCCGCTTGCCGTCGATTAAGTCCGCGTCGTCGCGCTCGGCTGCGGTCATCGAGTTGATAATCGCCTCGGCCGTCTTCAGCCGCGACTCATCGATCGCCGCATCCTTGGGCAATTTCGCGAATGGGCCGATTTTCGGCAGCATGCCCATAAGCTGCTCGAGCGAGCCCATCTTGCGGATCTGCTGCAACTGATCGCGAAAATCCTCCAGCGAAAATTCGTTATGCTGGATTTTGCGCTGCAGCTCGCGCGCTTGCTTTTCGTCGATGGTCTTCTCGGCTTTTTCAATCAGCGTGAGCACGTCGCCCATGCCCAGAATGCGCGAGACAATGCGGTCGGGATGAAACGGCTCGATGGCGTCGTATTTTTCGCCGATGCCCGCGAATTTCACGGGTGCGCCAGTGACTTTGCGAATCGAAAGGGCCGCACCGCCGCGCGCGTCGCCGTCGAGCTTCGTCAGCACCACGCCGGTCAGCCCGAGTCGCTTGTGAAATTCTCCGGCCGAGCGCACCGCGTCCTGCCCGATCATGGCGTCAGCCACGAACAAAATTTCCGCGGGCAACAACTCTTTCTTAAGCAGCGAAAGCTCGTTCATCAATTCATCGTCGATGTGCAGCCGGCCCGCCGTATCAACGAGCACCACGTCGTAAGCCGAGAGTTTCGCTTCCTTCATCGCGCCGCGCACAATTTCCAGCGGTTTGTCCGTACCCGCGCCCGGCCAGGCCGGAGTGCCCGTCGCTTTGGCGACTTGCGCCAGTTGCTCGCGCGCGGCGGGCCGGTAAACGTCCGTCGAGACCACAATGGGCCGGTGCCCGTTCGCTCCGAGCCATTTGCCGAGCTTGCCCGTCGTCGTCGTTTTGCCTGAGCCTTGCAATCCGACGATCAGCCACACCGACGGCGGCCGCGAAGCGAATTGCATGCGTACTTCTTTGCCGAGCAGCTCCGTGAGTTCGTCGCGTACGATTTTCACTACTTGCTGATCGGGCGAAAGCTGCAGCAGAACTTCTGAACCAAGCGCCTTCTGCCGTACGTGCGCAATCAGCTCATCCACAACGCCCAAATTGACATCCGCATCGAGCAGCGCCTCGCGAATCTGCGCCAGTCCCGCGTCCAGATGCTCTTCGGTGAGCTTGCCTTGGCCGCGCAGGTTCTTGAACGCGCGTTGCAGTTTGTCGGTGAGATTTTCAAACATCGGCGATTCGCTTCCCATTCTCAGGATAGCGTACCGCAGCGGATTTGAGCAACGTGCCTGCTGCGCTTGCACGAACGACACAAATCGCTTCTTCCCCTCGTGTGTTAGCATCGAATGTTTGACAAGCGCAACGGAAACCACAAGGGGTCGAGCGTGAAAAACGGGACAGTGTACATCTTGAGCGCGGTGAGGACGCCGATTGGCAAATTCGGCGGAGGGCTCGCGGAGCTGACGGCTCCGGACTTGGGCGTGATTGCCGTGCGTGCGGCTCTCGAGCGTGCTTTTGGCGGTGCCATGCCGCCGGAACGTCAGCCCGGCGAAGGTGGCCCGGTCGAAGAAAGCATCAGAAGCGCGCAGGGCGCAAATCGTGCCTCCGCAAAAACGCCCTGGCATGTCGACGAATTGATTTTCGGCAACGCGCGTTCCGCAGGCGTGGGCCCGAATCCTGCGCGGCAAATCGCCTGGCGCGCCGGCCTGGGCGATGATGTCCCCGCCTTCACCGTGAATATGGCCTGCGCCTCCGGTTTGCGCTCCATCGTACTCGGCTGGCAGGAAATCCTGACCGGCGAGGCCGGAATCGTCGTCGCTGGCGGCGCAGAGTCGATGTCGCGCGTGCCATATCTGATTGACGCGCGCTGGGGCGTGAAGATGGGCAATCAGCCGCTCGTCGACGCCATGTATCGCGACGGCTTCTTGTGCCCGATTTCGAAAATGATCATGGGCGAAACTGCCGAAGTTCTCGCCGAACAGTACAAAATTTCGCGTCAGGAGCAGGATGAGTTTGCCGTTGAAAGCCATCGCCGCGCCGCGCGCGCGCAAGCCGGAGGCTGCTTTCGCGCGGAAATGGTTCCCGTCGAGCGCACGGACAAGAAAGGCAACATCATGCGCCTCGAAACCGACGAGCACGTCCGCGCCGACGTCACCACCGAAAAAATGGCTAAGCTCCCGCCGGTCTTCAGCAAGACGGGAACCATCACCGCCGGCAACGCCAGCGGAATCACCGACGGCGCCGCATGCGTCGTCCTCGCTGGCGAAGAGCGTGTGCGCGAGCTCGCCGCGAATCCGATTGCGCGCATCGTTGACGCAACCATTGTCGCCGTGGACCCGCGCGTCATGGGCATCGGCCCCGTACCCGCCGTGCGTAAACTACTCGCGCGCACAGGCACGAAGCTCGAAGACTACGCCGCCATCGAGTTGAACGAAGCCTTCGCCGCGCAAGTCCTTGCCTGCGACCGCGATTTGCATTTTCCGCGCGAGCGCCTCAATCCCAATGGCGGCGCGATCGCTCTCGGCCATCCCATCGGCTGCACTGGCGCGCGCATCATGACCACGTTGATTCACGAAATCCGCGGCGCCGATGGAAAATCCGCCGCAGGCAAAAAGGGCCTCGCGACGCTGTGCGTCTCCGGCGGCCTCGGCGTCGCCGTGGAAATCGAAGCATTGTAAGATCTCGCCTGCAGCTTGGAACCCGGGGTTGCGCCCTCAGAACCACAATCGAAACGTGCGCTTAGCCGTGCGCCGATTCCGCAGTAGCATTTCTTCAGGGCGTAATTCATCCTCAGAGGATTCGGGAGAAAGCAATGCGGGTTCAAAGCCAAGGAACCAAGACAGGGCGCGTCGCCGTCGCGGGCAATGTGGGGTCGCCACCGCCGAAGCCCGAAGAATTCAAGTTCGTCAAGTTTGCGATCGAAGGAAGCGTGGCTCGACTCACGTTGAATCGCCCCGAGCACAACATGCTCAACGAGCGCATGCTGGGCGAGCTGGCCGTGGGCATCGATTCCTTGGAGGGGCAGCCGGAAGTAAAACTTATCGTCCTCGATTCCGCCACAGCGTCGTTTTGCGGCGGGATTGAGCTCGGTGAATACACGCCCCGCCGCGCGTTTCAGGTGCTCGATGCGTTGCAGCGCACGTTCACCGTCATGCTCGACACAGCCAAGCCTCTGCTCGTCATCGTCAATGGGCCGGCGTTCGGCGGCGGCGCAGAACTCGCTGCGCTGGGAGATCTCGTCATCGCCACGCCGAAAGCGAAGTTCGCTCAGCCGGAAATCAAGCTTGGCGTCTATCCGCCGCTGGGTGCCGCGATTCTCCCGTATATCGTGGGACCGAAGCGCGCGCTCGAACTCGTCCTCACTGGCGAAGTCATCAGCGCGGAGCGCGCCTTGGGCCTGGGTCTTGTGAATCGAGTCGTGCCCGAGGACAAACTCGCGGCCACGGTGAAAGAGGTCATCGGCCAGGTCACCGCACATTCCGGGCCGGTGCTGACCATGGCCAAAAAAGCCATTCTGGGCTCCATGGGCCTTTCGCTGCGCGAGGGCGTGCGCCAGTCCATGGAAATTTTCCTGAACGAACTTTCCTCGCTCGAAGACTCGAGCGAAGGCCTGCGCGCGATCGCCGAAAAAAGATCGCCGCAATGGAAGAATCGCTAAGGCCCAGCGGGGGGCCGCATCGGCAAACGCATTTGACTCGCCGCGCGCTTGCGCATAGACTCGGAAACGAAAAATTTAGCCGGCTCGCGGGACGCACCAAAAGGAAGGCTGTGTAAATCGGCCACGGTCCCGCCACTGTGATCGGCGACTTACCAGCTTGAATCGCCGAAAGTCAGGAACTTGCGCGAGCCGCTAGAGCCGACGCTCTTCGCGAGAAAGAGCGCCGAAGCGCCCCACGGTATCTCGTGGGGCTTTTTTATTTTTGGCGGATGAATTCCAAATGACGGGCGTGCCGAAAAGCCTGGAGCAGTTCCGGCGAAGACTCGCCGCAGCATGCGGCGTCGCTGCGCTCGCATGTTGCTCTGGCGCCCGAACAAACGCGGGTGTGTGCAGCACGATGCTGCAAGCTGCTGTCTCGGAGCAAACCTCTGCGCCAGTCGCTGTGCCTGCCAAAAAAATGACGCGCGAAGTCGTTGATGAAGTCGGCCGTCACGTCATCATTCCAAATGACGTCCGCCGCATCGTTTCTCTCGCGCCCAACCTCACCGAAATTGTCTACGCGCTCGGTGCCCAGGATCGCCTCGCCGGCGTCTCCGCGTTCACCGACTATCCGCCTGACGCGAAGACCAAGCCCAGCGTCGGGATGCCCGTGAATCCCAGCCTCGAGGCCATCGCCGGCGCTCAACCTGACGTTGTGCTGGTAACCTCGGCAATCAATCGCCTGGAAACCGTCAACGCTCTCGAGCAGGCGGGCATTGCTGTCTATGCAACGGATCCGCACACCGTCGAAGGAACCCTCGATTCCATCCGTCACATTGGCGGTGTGATTGGCGCGCAGACACAAGCGGAAACTCTCGTTGCGAAATTGCAGCAGCAGCTCGATGCTTTGAAAGCAAAGCTCGCCGGAGTCGCGCCCACGCGTGTCTTGTTCGTCGTGTGGGATCAGCCGCTGCAGTCCATCGGCGAAAACACATTTATCGCCGACGCCTTACGTTGGGCTGGAGCGGAATCCGTGATTCATACCAAACAAAATTGGCCACTAGTCGGCATGGAGGAAATCGTAAAGCTCAACCCCGGTTACATCATTTACGCGGAGAATCAAATGGGCGAAGACGCTGGCAATGATTCGCCCGCATCGCTGGACATTAGTGCCGCCATTGCGCGGCATCTCACCGAGCTTCGCGGCGAACCCGGCTGGCGCGATTTGCCCGCCGTGCGCGATGGTCACGTCGCCGTCATCAGCGACGAAGTGAATCTTCCTGCGCCGGGACTTGTTGGCGCTATCGAACAACTGGCGCAAGAGCTGCATCCCGAAGCCTTCACGCCGAAACAGCCCGCGGAGCCAAACGCGAGCGAAGAGCACTCAGCATCGCGCCTCTGGGTTTCCTTGCGTCAGCAGCCAGGATCGGAGGAACGCTCGTGCGCCCGCTGACGCCGCGCCGCATCGCCCTCATTTGCGCCGGCCTCGGCGCAATTTTGTTCGCCGTTGTTGTCGTCTCGCTGCGCGTCGGCGCCTATCCCATCAGCGTCACGGATATTGCCATGACGCTTCTGCGCGGCGCGATTCATCACTGGGACAACATTCCGCCCGATTATTCCAACGTCATCTTCCAGATTCGCCTGCCGCGCATCGCTCTGGGAATTCTCGTCGGTGCGGCGCTCTCGGTTTCCGGCGGCTCATTTCAAGCTTTGCTGCGCAATCCGCTCGCCGATCCCTATGTGCTGGGTGTTTCAAGCGGCGCAGCGCTCGGCGCGATTATCTCGCTGGCCTGGTTCCCCCATCAGGTCTGGACGATGCAAGCGTTCGCGTTTCTCGGCGCGCTCGTGACCATCGCCGCAGTCTATTTTCTCGGCCGTCGCGGTGGCCAGCTCGACAGCACCACGCTTCTCCTTGCCGGAATCATCACCGCTTCGTTTCTTTCCGCCGTCATTATGTTCCTGATGACCACCATCAGCGGTCGCGAACTGCGCGGCATGGCCTTCTGGCTCATGGGCGACCTCTCGAGTCCGCCCGAAATCGAGCTGCGCTATCTCTATCCCATCCTCCTGATTGCCATCGGCGCGATTTACACAACTTCTTCCGATCTGAATCTGATTCTCACCGGTGAGCAGGAAGCGCATCACCTCGGCGTCAACGTCGCCCGCGTCAAACTCGTCGTATACGTCGGCGCATCACTCCTGACCGGCCTCGCTGTTTCCGTCAGCGGCGCAATCGGCTACGTCGGCCTGCTCGTGCCGCACGTAATTCGCATGATTTTCGGCTCCGATCATCGTCTTCTGATTCCTGCGTCCGCGCTCGGCGGCGCAATTGCCGTCGCACTCGCCGACACGCTTGCGCGCACCATCGTCGCGCCCACCGAGCTTCCCGTCGGGGCCATGACCGCCGCCATCGGCGCGCCGGTATTCATCTATCTGCTCAAACGGAGGCTGGCATGAGCGCGCAGGGCCAGCCCATGCCCCCCGCCGGTCAAACCGTCGCCGCCGGTTATATGCAGAATCCCGTGCGCCTGCTCGTCGAGCAGGCCAGTTTCGCCTATGCCGCCGCAGGCCGCGAAGCGCCGGAATTCACCCTCGGCCCCGTGACCTTCAGCGCGCGCCAGCGAGAATTGGTCGCCGTCCTCGGCCCCAACGCCAGCGGTAAATCCACTTTGCTGCGCCTGCTTTCCGGCGAATCCAAGGCTCTCTCCGGCCGCGTCGAGCTCGATGGCACGCCACCCAGTCAGTTGAGCCTCCGCGAGCGCGCCCAGCGCGTAGCTCTCGTTCATCAGGAAAGCTCGCTGCTCTTTCCCATGTACGTTTGGGAATACGTCATGCAAGGCCGTTATCCCTATGGCCATCGTCTGCGTTTCGAAGGTGAAGCCGATTGCCTTCTGGCTGAAAACGCCCTTGCGCAAGTCGGCGCTAAACTGCTCATCGACCGCCGCATGGATCGTCTTTCCGGCGGCGAACGCCAGCGCGTCATTCTCGCGCGCGCTCTCGCCCAGCAGCCGCTGCTCTTGCTCCTCGATGAGCCCACGCGCAATCTGGACATCGGCGGAAAAGTCGAATTGATGCGCCGCCTGCAGGAGCTTTCCGAGCAGAGCCGCTACACGGTGATCGTCGTCACTCACGAATTGAATCTCGCCGCGGAATTCTTCGATCTAATCGTCCTCATGCAGCGCGGCAAGTGCGTCGCCGCGGGAAAGCCGGCGGATGTCTATCGCCGCGAACTGCTCGAGCAGGTTTTCGAGACGCCTTTAGACGTCGACCGCGCGCCCAGCGGCCGCCCGCGCGTGATTTTACGCGGTGGCGTGGACGCTCCCGAAATCATGGACGAAGTGGCAGGCACGAGTTCCGATTCCGCGCCCAAGAATTGATGGCGGGAAGAGTTTGTAGCAGTTTGCGGCCAGCAGCGTTTTACCGGTAGGAAACGGCGAGCCGAAAGTGAACTCACTTCGCGGCCTGCCGCGCCCGCCGGCGACAATCACACGAGACTCCGTGCACGGGAAGGCGGTCAAAAGCCGCCGCCGCTGCGCGACTGTAGGGCGGAAATAATCGGACGCGCGCCACTGCTTCGGTGCTTCGTCGCCAGACGCGACACCGCGGCGGGAAGGCCGCGTCCAGAATTCGCCGCCAAGCCAGGAGACCGGCGGAGTCTCATCCCGCAGCCCGCGTCGCTCGCGCAAAATCGCGAGCGGCCCGAACTTCGGGACAGCCTTCACACTCCCGCGCGAGAGGGAGCGGAGGATAAAAAAATGAGACTTTTCGTTCGATTCCTTTGCCTTTCCGTTTTTTCTCTTTTAGCGTTTCTCGGTTTTTCGAATTTCAGCTGCGCACAATCCACAGCAACCATTTTCGGCCGCGTCACAGACCGCAGTGGCGCAGCCATCGTCGGCGCGCGAATTTCCATTCGCTCAACAGCCGAAAACGCCGCCGCAATTCAATCCAAAAGCGCCGCGGACGGAACATTCTCTGTGGAACTTCCCCCGGGACGCTATCGCATCCGCGTCGCTGCTCCGCAAATGGCCAGCGCGGAAAAGGAATTCACTCTGGCGGCCGGAGAAAAGCGCACTTGGGACGTGCGCCTGGAATTGGCGCCGCTCTCTTCGCGAGTCGTCGTCTCTTCTCAGGCCGAGCCTGCGCCGGCAAACACCGTCGCATCTCCGGTGACCGTACTGACGCGCGAAGATATCGAACAGCGCCAAGCGATTTGGCTCGCCTCCCTGCTTTCTTCCGCCGCGGGAGCCAGCGTCGCGCGCCTTGGCGCGCTCGGTGGCATCGCTTCATTCTTCCTCGACGGCGGAAACTCGAACTACACCAAGTTCTTCGTTGATGGTACGCCCATCAACGAGCCAGGCGGCGACATCGACCCGTCGAATCTCGATCTCTCCAACGTCGACAAAATCGAAATCGTTCATGGCGCTTCGAGCGCACTCTTTGGCTCTGACGCAATGGACGGCGTCGTGCAAATCTTCACGCACCGCGGCGACACAACAACTCCTGTCCTCACGCTCACTGGCGAAGGCGGTACGTTCGGCACCGGTCTTGGCAGCGGCGATTTGAGCGGCAAACTCGGTCAGTTCGATTATTCCTCGGCGGTTTCGTATTTCGATAGCAGCGGTCAGGGACCAAATGACGCTTTTCGCGACACTACGCTTTCCGGCGATTTCGGCTACAAAATCAGCAATACGGATCAGCTGCGGCTCTCGCTGCGCAGCTCTTCAAGCGACGCGGGCCAGCCGGGCCAGACTCTGCTCGAACCTCCCATCCTCGGCCAGTCGTCCGGCCTGCACGATTTCGCCGCCAATCTCAGCTGGGATTTTTCCACCGGCTCGCACTGGGAGCATCATCTTGCGGGCACCGAATCCTATTTTCGTGATGACCTCACCGACGTCGGTGTTTATACCGACATCAACCAATTCAATCGCGCCGGCTTCGTCGAACAGTCCACGTATCTCGTCCCGAAGGGCGCTGTCTCGCTCGGCTACAACTACGAAGTCGAAAACGGTTCCGCGGGCGGGCCGCACGAGCGCCGCAATAATCAGGGCGGCTATCTCGAAGCGCATTACGAATTCCTTCCGCGCTTGACCGGCATCGCCGGCGTCCGCGCCGAGGACAATGCCGATTTTGGCACGCGCGTCGTCCCGCGCCTTGGCCTTGCCTATCTCGCGCGCGTCGGCAGCGATTTCTGGGGCGAGACGAAGCTGCGCACTTCCTACGGCCTCGGCATTAAGGAGCCGGACTTCGTGCAATCTTTTGAAGCCGATCCTTGTTTTCCCGGAAATCCGAATCTCAGTCCCGAGCGCAGCAACACGTTCAACGCCGGTGTGGATCAGGCCGTCGCGCAGGATCGCGTGAGATTCTCCGCGACGTTTTTTCACAATACCTATAGCGATATCGTCAGCTTCGCATCGTGTCCGCCGCCGTCGTTTGGCCCGTGCGCGCTGCCCGTGCCGCCGGGATGTCCCTCGGCGGAGCTCAACGCCGTCGGCTACGGCGAATTCTTCAATACGGATTTGTCTCGCGCCTTCGGAGTCAACACGACGATCGAAGCCCGGCCCTTCGCGTGGCTCGCTATCATCGGCAATTACTCGTACGACGACACGCGCGTTCTCAAAGCGCCGAATGCCTTCGATCCAACGCTCACGCCCGGAAATCGCTTGTTTCTCCGTCCGTTGAATTCCGCTGACCTGATCTTGAACGCGACAATTCGTCACATGGATTGGAACGTTGCCGGATATTTCGTCGGCCGCGAAACCGACAGCGATTTTCTCGGCCTCGGCTTCACGAGCAATCCCGGCTACTTCCGCCTCGACATGGGAACGCAATTCCCGCTCTGGCACGGCATCACGGCCATGGCCCATGTCGAAAATCTCCTCGACCGCAAATATCAATACGCCGTTGGCTATCCCGCGCTTGGTCTCAACTATCGCGCCGGCGTCAAATACACCTGGGGCGGCAAATAGCCGCCCCCGAGGCCTCACCCAAGCCATTGAATCGAAAGGCTTTGTGGAACCACAATCTTGTATGTAAATAATATTTGACATATAGTCTTATAACTTTTACTCTGTGTCAAGATTAGATTACATCTTTTAAGGAGGTCTTCCCATGTCCTTTCGCGAGAAAACAGCTTGGATGTCACTGGTGACTATGTCGGTCATTTACGCCAACTACTTTTGGTCTCTCCGCCGCTCCGGCGCGGGGATATTCGGCCCTCATTCCGGCGACTTGCTGGGAACGATCGTTGCCCTCGCAGTCGCGCAAGTTGTGCTGACCGTTGCCGTCGCCATTTTCTCCCCGAAGGAAGCCAAGGTGCCGCGCGACGAGCGCGACAAGTTGATCGATCTCAGAGCTTCGCGCTTTGCCTATCTCGCGCTCGCCGGGAGCGTCGCGTGCGCTTGCTTTTTCGGCGGATTCAACCCGCCAATCATCTTCGACACCAACGCTTTGTTGTTCATTCTTGTCGTAGTTGAAGTCTTGCGTTCTGGCTGCCAAATCATTCAGTACCGGCGCGGTAGCTGATATGGCCAGGATCCGCAACGAGATCAGGCGCTTGCGTTTTGAACACGGCGAGATGACTCAGCAGCAGTTGGCCGAAAAAATCAACGTCACACGCCAGACTGTGAACGCCATCGAACTCGGAAAATATTCACCATCGCTCGAGGCCGCCTTCCGCATCGCCGCCGTATTCGGCCAGCCTCTCGAAACCGTCTTCCACTATTCCGAAAACGACTAGGCACAATTTCGCGATGGTTCAGTTTGAATTTTCTTGTTCGTGACACAAGGAGTCAAAATTCAAACTGACCCATAACTGACAATTTGGCCTGCCTCCAAGCCGTGCAGAGCTGCCAGTTGAAACAGTGCTCTCCGTTAGGAATGTTATAATTCCTCCTCCATGAGTCCCGCGAGCGTGCGAACCGCAGAAGAGCGCCAAAAAATTCCCGCCGAAGTGCGCGCGCGATATGAGAGCGTGATCGGTCTCGAAGTCCACGCTCAGCTCGCCACAAAGACGAAGGCCTTTTGCGCTTGTTCCACGCGCTTTGGCGACCCTCCGAACACGAATGTCTGCCCTGTATGCCTCGGATTACCCGGCGCGCTGCCCGTACTGAATCGCCGCGCACTCGAGCTTGCAGTGAAGGCAGCGCTGGCCTTGCATTGTAACGTTCAGGAGCGCTCCCGCTTTGCCCGCAAGAATTATTTTTATCCCGACCTGCCGAAGGGCTATCAAATTTCGCAATATGAATTGCCTGTCGCGCTCGGCGGCTGGCTCGAAATCACGCTCGACGAAAATAAAAAGCGAATCGGCATCACGCGCCTGCACATGGAAGAAGACGCCGCGAAAAATCTCCATGAAGGATTTGCCGATGCCGGCGAATACAGCCACATCGACTTCAATCGTTGCGGCGTGCCGCTGATCGAAATCGTCAGCGAACCGGATTTGCGCGCTCCGGAAGAAGCCCACGCCTATCTCACGAATTTGAAGCAATCGCTCCTTTACACGCAGGTGAGCGACTGCAATATGGAAGAAGGCTCGCTGCGCTGCGATGCAAACGTAAGCGTGCGATTGCGCGGCAGCGAAAAATTCGGCACGAAGGTCGAAGTGAAAAATCTGAATTCCTTCCGCTATTTGCAGCACGCTCTCGAATACGAAATCGAGCGCCAAATCGGCGTGCTCGAATCCGGCGGAACAGTTGTGCAAGAGACGCGCCTGTGGAACGTCGCTGCGGGTCGCACGGAATCCATGCGCTCCAAGGAATTCGCGCACGATTACCGCTATTTTCCCGATCCCGATCTTCTGCCCGTGCAGGTCCTCGCCGCGTGGAAAGAGGAAATTGCCCGCTCCATGCCCGAGTTGCCGGACGCGAAACGCGCGCGGTTCTTGGAGAAATATGGCATCACTGCGTATGACGCCGGAGTTTTGACCGAGACGCGTGAGCGTGCCGATTATTTCGAGGCTGTCGTTCGAGCCGGTGCCAGCGCGAAATTCGCGGCGAATTGGATTCAAACGGAACTGTTGCGCCGCCTCAACGAAGGGGAAAAAGAAATCGGCGATTCACCGGTGCGGCCTGAAGCGCTCGCGGATTTGCTCCGCCGCGTCGAAAGCGGAGAAATCACCGGAGCCATCGGCAAACGCGTTTTCGCAAAAATGTTTGAGGCCGGAAAATCGGCATCGGATGTGATTGCCGCCGAAGGTCTCGCGCCCATCACGGATACGGGTAGTGTCGAGGCCATTTGCCGCAGTGTCATTGCAGGCAATCCTGAGAACGTCGCCAAATTTCGCGCGGGCAACGAGGGCGTCTTCAAATTTTTTGTCGGCCAGGTCATGCGCGAATCGCGCGGTCGCGCGAATCCGCAGGATGTGAATGAAATTTTGAAACGTTTGCTGGCGTAATCAAGAAGAGGGAACGCGATGCGGGAACCTTTGAAAGTGGGCGAGCGCGCGCCGGAATTCAAATTGCCGGCAGACGATGGCAGCACGGTGGAACTCAGCGATTTTCGCGGCAAGAATGTCGTGCTGTTCTTTTTCCCCAAGGCGCTGACGCCCGGTTGAAGCAACGAAGCGTCCGAGTTTCGCGACGCGAAGAAAAAATTTGAAAAGCTGAATACCGTGATTCTTGGCTGTAGCGGCGATTCCGTAGGCTTACAGGCGAAATTCAAAGCCAAGTACAATTTGAATTTTCCTCTGCTCGCAGACGCGAAATTCGAAGCCATCGAAAATTACGGCGCGCGAAGAATGAAAAGTTTTCTCGGCAAATCGTTTCTGGGAATCGTGCGCATGTCTTACTGGATCGGCCCGGACGCGAAAATCGTGCACGTGTGGGATAAAGCCAGCGCGAAAGGCCATGCCGCAGAAGTGCTCGAAGAAATTTCCAAAGCAAAATAAACTTCTGCCACGTCAGACCATTTTCAGTTTACCTTGGTTCCACGCTTTTCTTCATAGTGAAACGACGCATTCTTCGCGGTGCTCGCCATCTTTCGGCAGGATACGAACGAGCATGTTGTCGATCAGGCGCGTCGCACCGAATTTCGCGGCAACGAGAACCAGGCAGTCATTGCGCAGAAATTGCAGCGGCTCGAAAGAGTCCGCATCAACGATTTCCGCGTAATCCAGTTTGGCGAGCGGTTCAGCGGTGATGGCGGTGCGAAACTTTTCGAGCAGTGGCGCGCAGGCGCGCTCGCCGCGTTCGATTTCACTGCGTATCGCGGCGAGAGAGCCGGAAAGAATCGTGGCGGCGCGGCGTTCGGCGGCGCTCAGATACGCATTGCGCGAAGACATGGCCAAACCATCGGCCTCGCGCACGATGGGACAAACAACAATTTCACAATCCAGATTCAAATCGGAAACCATCTGGCGAATGATGCGCGCCTGTTGCGCATCCTTGCGGCCGAAATAGGCGAAGCGCGGTCGGACGATTTCGAAAAGCTTCAGGACAATCGTCGTGACGCCCTGAAAATGCCCGGGGCGAACGCGGCCTTCCCATTTTTCGCTCAAACCTTCGACGCGGACTGTGCTGCGAAATTCCGGCGGATATATCGCAGGCGCATCCGGCGCGAAAAGATAATCGACGCCGAGATTTTCGAGCTGCGCGCAGTCCGTTTCGAAAGCGCGCGGATATTTTTCAAAATCCTCGCTTGGACCAAACTGTTTGGGATTCACAAAAATCGAAACGACGACGGGAGAGCACTGCTGCTTGGCCGCGCGGAGGAGCGAAAGATGGCCTTCGTGCAACGCTCCCATCGTAGGCACAAAGCCGATGACGCGCCCGGCGCCTTCGGCCGTTCGCGACGATTGTTTCATCCATTCGACTGTGCGGATGATTTCCATGCGCGCGCGAAAAATTTCCTCGTGAAATTTCAGTTGTGCGATTTGCCGGCGCGCTCTCGGAAAAAAGCGATGAGATCGGTTGTCGAAGGAGCGGCGCCGAGCTGGCGAAGCATGGTCGTGATTTGGCCGCGATGATATGTGCCGTGATTGACCAGATGCTGAAGCATCTGCCACATGGGATTCGAAAACACGTTGCCTTTCGTGTTCTTGTATTCAACGGCGCGATCGAGATCCGCCGCCGTCAATTTTTGTATGAAGGCGCTCAAATCCGTTTCGTTTGTTTGCCAGCGCGCGCGAATCGCCGTGAGATCAGGAAAATCACTGGGAGGAAAAGCCGGCGAGCGTCCGAGCCAGCGCTCGAGCCACAGCCACTCTGCGAGCATGATGTGCGCAAGCGTGTCGCGCACGGAAGGGAAACTGGAGTGCAAATTTTGCGTGAGTTGCTCGGCGCTGAGCGGCGCGCAGGCGTCGAGCACACGATGGTTTGCCCAGGAATTGTATGCGTAAAGCGTCCGTACATTGTCGAGGGTCATGTTTTGAGAGCCTCCTTGTCCGGCATTCAGTGAATGTGCGTTTTCGGCTGCGCGCCTAATTGCGGTGCGTGAAACGATTCGGCGTCGGAAGGAAAATTTCCGCTGCGCACATCTTCGCAGAACGTACGTGCGGCACGCGAAATCTGCTCGCCGATATTGACGTACCGGCGAGCAAATTTCGGCGAGCCGCCCAGCGTCAGTCCAACCATGTCGTGGAAGACGAGCACCTGGCCATCGCAATCGGGGCCGGCGCCGATGCCGATGGTGGGGATGCGCAATTCGCGCGTGATGCGCGCAGCGAGTTCGCGCGGCACGGATTCGAGCACGACGGAAAAAGCGCCAGCGGCTTCGACAGCTCGCGCGTCGCGCAGGAGACGCTCGGCAGCGTCGGGAGTTTTTCCCTGCACGCGAAAACCGCCGAATTCGAGAACGGATTGCGGCGTGAGGCCGATGTGAGCCATCACGGGAATTTCAGAATCGACAAGGCGCGCGATCATCTCCATGCGCTTTTCGCCGCCTTCGATTTTCACGGCGTCGACGCCGCCTTCTTTCACGAGGCGCAGGGCCTGGCGCACGGAATCGTCGAGCGAAACGTGAAAGCTGCCGAAAGGCATGTCGGCGACGAGCAGCGCTCGATGCGCGCCGCGGCGCACGGCTTTCGTGAAGACGAGCATTTCTTCGGGCGTGACGGGCAGCGTGGTTTCATAGCCGAGCACGACCATGCCGAGCGAATCGCCGACGAGGAGAATATCGACGCCAGCTTCGTCGAGCAGATGCGCGGTGGGATAGTCATAAGCCGTAAGGCAGGTGATTTTTTGCCGCGTGTCTGTGGAATCGGCGGAACTTTTGCGGTGAAGAATGTCAGGCACGGTGATTTTTCCGTTGCCTGCATTTTTGCCTGCAGGAGGTACTGCGCTCATGTTGTCCTCCGGTGCCGCCCCTGACTGCGGGTGCAGCCCATCACCAGCGAGATTATAGCAGAAAAGGCGGCCCGAGAATGATGTCGACGAGCATTCGGCAGACGATTTGCACATCTTGCGAAAACGTCCGAGACGCGAAGAGCGTACCTTGGGAAAAGTGCATATCTCTGGCGATTAGAAACAGGTCCGAGTCTTTGTTTTGTGTAAGTTACTGGCATTTCTAATAATTCAGAGGTCTGGCGATTAGAAATGGCAAGAAAGGCGGAGTAAGCGGCTCGGGAGGGACTCAGGCGGCCAGGAGGCGCCACCGGGAGCCTCGCGGGAAGCTGAGCGTTGCGGAGTTGGATGCGCTAACCATACGGTATCATTATATCGTAAGTTAACAGAATTTTCAACAGATTCTTGTTGGTGAGACGACGGCAGGGATTGAATCTTTCTAGTACAGCACAAGATTTTGGAGCTTCAAGTACTCGGGGAAATTGTAATTTTTCGCCGCTGGATGTGTTTGAAAGAAAACTAGGAAGATTAAAGCGCCGTCCTTTGTGTCGGAGCTGAAGCTCCGACCCCCTGAGGGGCAACTGCAGATTCCTCGTCGCAAAAAACGCTCCTCGGAATGACAACGAGAAGAAACAAATCTTTCGCACTGTTCGCCACCATCTTTGACGTGAGGCCTGACGCGCTGAACGCGACTCGGGGAGTCGCGCGGGCGCAGCAAGCAGCGCCCCTACGAAAACCACGCGAGAAGCGCGTCAAGTCTGGGTGACGGGGGCGGCGGGGATTTCGGGTTTTTGGGGTTCGACGCCGCGCCAGCCGACGGGGCGGCCCTGCACGGCTTCCTTGAGCGATTGGAAAAGGACGAAGTACATCATCTGGCGATAGTAAAAGCGCTGAATGAGCAGAGGAATGAGCAGCGACCAGTCTTCGCCTTTTTCGAGAGCGAAGGCCACGATGCAGGTGAAAAGGTCAATGAGCATGAAGGCGGCGAAAAAGATGAGCGAGCGGACGACGTCGTCGCTGGTCCAGAGCGGCGGCAGATGCGTGATGCGGAACTGCGCGAGTCCCCAGAGAAGAATCGAGAAGAGAAACAGAAAATCGATGAGCGGGGAGACGAGCGGAAGAACGATCTGGAAGAGGAAAACGTTGGGAAGCGTGATCCAGCCCATGGTGCCATAGCGCGGGCGGCCAAGAGCGTCGCTGTGCTTCCAGACAGCCTGGAGCGTGCCGAAGGTCCAGCGGAAACGCTGGCGGATGAGCGCGTCCATAGTGTCGGGAACTTCGGTGCGGCCGATGGCGTCTTCGTCGTAGAGAATTCTCCAGGCGTGGCGGCGAATGGTGAGCGTGAGATCGGTATCTTCAGCAACAGTGTCGCCGGCGAAGCCGCCGCAACTGCGCATGGCTTCGGCGCGCCAGGCGCCGACGGCTCCGGGAACCACGGGAATGCAATTGAGAAGATCGAAGGCGCGCTTTTCGAGATTCTGGCTGGTGATGTATTCGAGCGCCTGCCAGCGCGTGAGCCAGCGATTGCGGTTCATGACTTTCACGTTCCCGGCGACCGCGCCGACACGCGGATTGGCGAAATGACGGACAAGTCGCGGAATGGCTTCGCGGTCGACGATGGTATCCGCGTCGATGGTAACGATGATTTCGCCCGAGGCTTCCGAGAGGCCGTGATTGAGCGCGGCGGACTTGCCGTAGTTCGCCTGGCGAATCAGGCGAACGCGCGGCTCATGGCCGAAAAGTTCGAGGACGCGCGCGCTGGTCCGGTCGGTAGAGCCGTCGTCGATGACGATGATTTCGAGCTTCGGATAATTGGAAGCGAGCGCCGAGCCGACAGTGTCCACGATGACCGCTTCTTCGTTGTACGCGGGAATGAGCACGGTGACCTTCGGTTTATATTCGGGATGATCCTGCGGCGCGGGGCGGAGTTTCTCGGCGAGCGCGAGAATGCCGATGAACAGCGCGCGCCCGCTGACGAGAACGATTCCGGCGACGAAAATGAAGGCGATAATAAGACGCAGCCAGTGGAAGATATTGAAAATCAGCGAATCGGTCTCGGCGAAGAAATGCTCTTCGCGGCTCAGCGGAGGCATGACCTGCGCGCGGTCTTGATTGAGAAGCTGCGAGACGGTGACGAACGAATAGCCCTGTGCCTTCAGCCGCTCGATGATTTGCGGAAGCGCGGCGACGGTGTGGCTGCGATTGCCGCCGCCATCGTGCATGATGATGACGTTGCCGGGAAGCTTGTCGACCTGATCGACGACGCGCTGAACAATGGTCTCGACGGGAGGCGGAGGAACGCCGCCTTCCTCGCCCCAATCGTGCGGATCAATATGGCCGGCGACGAGAAGATAGCCCATCGATTGCGGAATCGGCAGATTGGCGACTTCGTCGGCGGTTTCCGGCTCTTCGTCGATGCCATAGGGCGGGCGGAAGAGCAAAGTTTTCACGCCTAAATCGCTCTCGATGAGGCGCTGCGTGAGATTCAACTCGAATTCGATTTGCGTTTTCGATGCGGCGTCGAAATCCGGATGGGTGTACGTGTGGTTGCCGATTTCATCGCCATCGGCGAATTCCTGATGGACGAGGTCGGGATAGCGGTCCACTTCGACGCCAATGACGAAAAATGTTGCGGGAACGTTTTCGCGCTTGAGGACATCGAGGATTTGCTGAGTCCAGGGCGTGTCCGGGCCGTCGTCAAACGTGAGCGCCAGTTCCTTGGGATTGGCGCCGCCCATGCGATCGATGCGCCAGGAGAGCGGATACTTGGTGATGCGCTCGTCGGTGAACGTGTCGGTGGACGAATCATATTTGAACGTGCGATCACCGCTCTGCGGTTTGGCCGTGATGCGCCAGAGATCGCCGGCTCCTTCGAGAATCAGGTCGTAGCCGGGCGGAATCGAATCCAGTTGCGCACGATTTTGATCGTTGGGATGCACGGTGTCCCAGATGCTCCAGATGGAGGGATCTTCGGTGCCGAAGCGCCAAAGCGCCGTGCCTTGAATGCCGGCGCGCTCGGCGGCGCGAAGCTGGTTATATGCCGTGAGAGCGTCCAGCATCCAGACGTTGTGGACGTTGCCGGACTCGTCTTCATAGTTGTAAAACGGGCTGAGCGAAGCGGGGTCGAACTGGATGGTGGCGTCCGACTCGAGCGCGCGAACACACGCGGACTGAAACGAGAGCGCCTCAGCGACGGGATGCGCATCTTTCTTCGTGGGCGATGGCCAGTCGTAGGCGTAATTCGCGATGCCCATGACGAGTTTTTGCGGCGGGACGATTTTGAGAATGGTGTTCAGATTCTTGAGATACCAAGTTTGGTCGACGATCGAGCCGGCGGCGGATTGCGGCCAGTGAAAATCGTAGTTCATGAGGATGATGGCATCGGAATCCGCGCCGAGGGATTTGTAATCGTAAGTCCAGTCCGCGGCGGGAAGAGCGACCATCAATTTCAGGTTCACGGCATGAAGACCGGCGCCGAGTTCGCGGATGAATTCGGTGAAATCCTTCTGGCTCGAATCGGGCACTTCCTCGAAGTCGACCGCGAGGCCAGCGACTTTGTGCGACTCGGCATAAGAAACGAGAGAGCCGACCAGGCGCTGGCGCGCGTCGGCGTGCGCGAGCATTTGCGCCATGGGGTCGATTTGCCAGACGCTGCCGTCATAGTTATTGAGCAGCGGCATCATGGGAATTTCGACGTTGATGGATTTCAGCCAGTTGTCGAGCTTGGGATCTTTGTCGACGGCGAGCGAACCATCGGCGGTGAAGGCGTGGAGCTCTTCGGGAATCAGGAGGTCGATATCGTGATAATGCAGCTCGAGCGAAGCGAGGCTGTTGGAATCCCAGTTGACGTAAAACGCCGCGCGCAGGGGATCGTATTTTTCCGGGATTTCGCCGAGCGCCGCGACCTTGCGCTGGCGGCCCGGGCGGACGTTAGTGCGTTTGACTCTGGACAGAGTAGGGTGCATCGGCGCGGTGACGGGATGATATGCCGGGCCGCGCTCGGGCAGGAGCAGTTCGGGAAGATTCGGGCGGCGCAGGATATTGAAAAAAAAGATTACGACGACGAGCGTGAAGAAAACGCCCGAGACTTCGAGAACACGGCGCGTCCGGCGCCACCGGCGGCGCTCTTCGTCGTAGAATATGGGCTTGTGCTTTGTCATGCCTTCATTCCAAGCTAGCCGTCCACGGAAAGACTGTCAATGACGGCTTCAACTAAGATGCGCGCGCATGTCACCGGCGCTGTACTGGCGGCGTTCGCAATCCGGTTGTTTTTTATCCTAAAATTTCCGTTCTCCGACGCCGGCGATACACCGCTCTACCAGGCGCTTGCGCACAACATGCTGGCGCACGGCACCTACGGCATCAGCGTTTTCGGCAAACTTACACCCGTGGACATGCGAACGCCAGGGTATCCGGCGTTTCTGGCGACCATTTACGCCATTTTCGGCGAAAGCACGCGAGTGGTGATGGTAGCGCAAGCCGCCGTGGATGTGCTGACGTGCATCATCGTGGCCGCTATGGCCGCGATGATTGCACCGCGCGAATCCCGCCGCTGCGTGGCGTTTGCGGCGCTGTGGCTCGCGGCGATATGCCCGTTTACAGCGAACTATACCGCCGTGCTGCTGACGGAGCCGCTCGCAACGTTTCTGACAGCTCTGGCGCTTCTGGTGCTGATGGAGGCGATGCGCGGCGAAAATCTTCGTGCACTGGACAGCGCCGCAACGGGAAATTCGCCCGGCGAACTAAAACCAGAGATGCGGTGGCTGCTGGGCGGAATCGTCACGGGATTTGGGGCTCTCGTGCGGCCAGAAGGGCCGCTCCTGCTGGCCGGTCCGGCGATTGTGCTGCTGGGATACTGGCGCCGGCCGAAAAATTGGCCGAAGCTCGCACGCGCCGGCGCGCTCATGGGCTTCGGATTGATCTTGCCTCTGGCGCCGTGGGCTGCGCGCAACTGGCGGACGCTCCATCGCGTGCAATTCCTCGCGCCGGCTTACAGCGAATTACCCGACGAGTACACGCCGCACGGATTTTTCTCGTGGGAAAAGACCTGGCTGTGGCGATTCCGCGATGTTTTTCTAGTGTCGTGGAATTTGGGAAGCGACAGAATCGAAATGGACGATCTTCCGGCCGCAGCGTTCGATTCACCAGCCGAGCGCGAGCGCGTCGCGAATCTTCTGGCGCAATACAACGCCTCCCTGGAAATGTCCGCGGATATCGACGGGCAATTCGCGGAAATCGCGCGAGAGCGAACCGCGCGGCATCCGCTGCGGACTTACGCAGAAGTTCCGGCGCTGCGAGCGCTTGCGATGTGGTTCACGCCGCGCGTGGAAATGCTGCCACTCTCGGGGAAATTCTGGCCCGTCGGCTATTGGTGGGAAGACAGCCCCTCGCAATACTGCTATTCGTTCACGCTTTTTGTGATGGGCATTGCGTATGGAGTGCTAGCGCTGCTTGGCGCGTGGCGATGCCGGAAAGACCCTGTCGTCTGGATGCTCGTCGCGTTCATCGTGGTGCGCACGGCATTTTTGACGACGATTGAGACTCCTGAACCGCGCTACGTCCTGGAATGTTTTCCTGCGGTGTTTGCGCTGGGTGCGCAACTGTGGGCGAAGCGAAACGCCAGGGCCATGCCGGACCCGAACGGAACCGCTGCGTGATGCGCCTGGCAAAGGCGTATCGTCCTCGACCTGTTTTTTTCCTGAACGTGCTCACCAAACGACGCTCTGCAGAGTCAATAGACTAGCGAAGCCGGTAAACGCAAGGACGCAGGAACGATTGGCTTCGGATCGAGTTCAGGAATTTTAATGAGCAATTTACTCGGGAATCTTCGCTACGCGCTGCGGCAATTCCGACTCGCGCCCATTTTCGCGGCCTCGGCGATACTCACGCTGGCGCTGGGCATCGGCGGCACGACGGCGATCTTCACGCTGATCCATGCGGTGATGATTCGCTCGCTGCCGGTGAAAGATCCCGCGACGCTCTATCGCGTCGGCGACGGCAATGATTGCTGCGTGGAAAGCGGCTTGCAAGGCCGCTGGGGCATGTATTCCTATCCGCTGTACGAACGGCTGAAGTCGGCAGTGCCGGAATTCGAAGAAGTGGCCGCGTTCCAGGCAGGCGGGATGCGGATGAGCGTGCGGCGGGAAGGCGCCGAATCCGTTCCGCGGCCTTTGCGGTCCGAATATGTCACAGGGAGTTATTTTTCGACGCTTGGCGTGAGGCCTTTCGGCGGGCGGCTGTTCACGCCGCAAGATGACATGGAAGGCGCGCCGCCGGTTGCAGTTCTCAGCCACCACGCCTGGCAGCTGAATTACGGCTCGGATCCCTCCGTTGTCGGCGCGACATTCGATGTTGAGGGACATGCATTCACAGTCATCGGCGTAGCGCCAGCGGGATTTTTCGGTGAAACGCTGCGCAGCGACCCGCCGGACATCTGGATACCGGTGCATCAAGAGATGCTTATCGACGGCGTTGGCGCACGCCTGCATCAATCGCCGCCGGCATGGCTGCGCATGATCGGCCGTTTACGGCCTGGCACATCGACGACGGGGATGGCGCCGCGGCTTACGGGAGTGCTGCGGCAATGGTTGCAGCACGATTCCCAATATCCGGCGAATTGGATGGGCGACGTCATCCGCGCGCTTCCGAAGCAGAGCATCAGCGTCGTCCCGGCGGGGGCGGGAGTCACAGTGATGAAGGAGGATTACAGCCGCAGCCTGGAGATTCTCCTCGCCGTGTGCGCCATGGTGTTGCTCATCGCTTGCGCGAATGTTGCTAATTTGCTGCTGGCCCGGGCGGTCGCGCGCCGCGGACAGACAGCGCTGCGACTGGCTATCGGCGCCACGCGGCGGCAAATCGTTGTGCAGGCGCTGACGGAAAGCATAGTGCTCGCTGTTGCTGGAGGAGTCGTCGGACTGCTCGTCGCCGTCGCCGCCGCGCGATTGCTGCTGGCACTCGCGTTTCAGAGCGCGCATTTTCTTCCCATCAGCGTGACGCCTTCGCTGGTGGTTTTGGCGTTCGCGTTTGGATTGGCGCTCCTCACGGGGATTATTTTTGGCGCGGCGCCCGCGTGGTTTGCCACGCGCACGGACCCGGCCGAGGCGCTGCGCAGCTCGAGCCGGAGTTCGACGGGGAGATCTTCCTTGGCGCGCAAAGCGCTGCTGATTTTGCAATTCAGTGTTTCTGTGGTGCTGGTTGCCGGCGCGACGATGCTGGCGAGAAGCCTCGGAAACCTCGAAGGGCAAAATTTCGGGTTTCAGGTCAAAGGCCGGGTGGAAGTTTCGCTGCACAATCCCGACGCGGGCCGCACACCGGCAGAGCTGAACGCGCTCTACCGCAAAATCGAAGACAGCGTCATCCGTTTGCCGGGAGTGCGCAGCGCGGGCCTGGCGCTCTACAATCCGCTGACGGACAATTGGGGAGAAATGATCGAAATCGCCGGCCATCCTCCGTCATCCGCGACGAGCAATGAAACCGGCGCGTCATGGGACCGCGTCAGCCCCAATTATCTGCAGAATCTCGGAATTCCCATTTTGCGCGGACGCTACTTCACAGATGCAGATAATGAAAATGCCGCGCCGGTGGCCATTGTCAACCGGGCTTTCGTGAAGCGCTTCTTCAAAAACGGCGAAGATCCGCTCGGACAGCATTTCGGCCTGGACTTGCCGGAAAATGCCGGCACATACCGGATCGTTGGTGTGGCGGGCGATGCGCATTTCGCGGGCTGGGGATTCACCCTGCCGCCTTTTGCGATGTTTTATGTGCCGCTGGCACAGTACGTGAATTACAAAACAGAGCTGATGCAAAAACTCGAATTCGGCTCGCATCAGATCGGCGGAATCATGCTGGTGACGAACGACCCTCCTGGAACGCTCGAACCGCAACTGACGCGCGCGCTTGCGGAGATCGATCCCAATCTCACGGTCACGAGCGTTCGCACGGTGAAACAGCAGATCGACCTTTCGTTTGACCAGGAGCGCGCCGTCGCGAGCCTCGCCGGTCTCTTCGGCGTGGTTGCGCTGCTGTTGGCGGCCATAGGGCTCTACGGCGTCACGGCTTACACTGTCGCGCAGCGCACCAATGAAATCGGCATTCGCATGGCGCTGGGCGCCAATCGTGCGAACGTGGTGCAGTTGGTTTTGCGCGGCGCATTCGAGCGCGTGCTATTCGGACTGCTGCTCGGTTTGCCTCTGGCCATCGGCGCGGGCAAATTGATTGCTTCACAGCTTTTCGCCGTCTCGTCGTGGGATCCGCTCGCGCTCGGTGTAGCGACGAGCGCCCTCGCGCTCTGTTCGTTCATCGCCGCGATCATTCCAGCGGCGCGCGCAGCTTCGATTTCGCCCATGACTGCGCTGCGGGTCGAATAAAGCGATCGAGCGTTGCGTGGTTGTGCCGCGCCGGCGCTTTGGCGCTGTAGAGAGCCATTCCTAGAGGGCGAGGTCCCAGGTTTCCGCGACGAGGTCGAGGCTGAAGCTGTGATGCGACTCGCTGTGGACGCGGCGGAATCCAGCGGCTTTGTAGATGCGGCGCGCGGAATCGAGATGACTTTGCGTCCAGAGCGTAATTTTTTTGTAGCCTGCCTGGCGCGCAAAGCGAATGCATTCCTCGACGAGCCGCCGGCCGATGCCGAGGCCGCGCGCGATAGGCTCCACATACAATAAACGCAGCTTGGCGACTGATTTGGATTTCTTCACCAGAAAAACGGAGCCGACGATTTCGCCTTCGCGTTCAGCGATCCAGCAGCGTTCGCGCTTCGCGTCGAAATTCTGAATGAACTCGCCGACGATGCGCGCACAGAGCGCTTCAAATTGCTCGTCGTAGCCATATTCCTGTGAATACAGAACGCCGTGACGATGAACGATCCAGCCCATGTCGCCCGACTGATGGAAGCGGAGGAGATAGGGCGCGCCACTCGCGGGTTTTTCTTTGGATTTGTCGCCGAGGAGATTTGCGATAGTGTCCATAGCGCTTGCGAGGCGAGCCTGCTCTTTCGCAGGCAGGGCACGGAGCATGGCGCCGACTTCTTCATTGGCGCGGCGGTCGAGCGGCGCGAGGGCTTTGCGGCCGCGAGCGGTCAGCGCGAGAAAACTCTGGCGGCCATCGCTCGCGGAACGTTTCTTATCAACGAAGCCACGGCGGACGAAATCGCGCAGGATGCGGCTGAGATAGCCGGTGTCCAAGCTGAGATTGCGGGCGACGGCGCTTGCGGAAGGATTTTCGAGCTGCGCGATCTCATAGAGCACGCGGCCTTCGGCGAGCGAAAAGGGAGTGTGCAGAAAACTTTCATCGAGCACGCCGATGCGCTTGGTATAGAAGCGATTGAAACGGCGGATGGCGTCGATCCGCCCGGCGAGCGTGGGGTCGACGGCCGGCGGTCCGGGTGCGATGGACATATGAATGACACTGTCACATAGATAGTTGACACTGTCAATTAGTTTTCCAGCGTCACCGCGCCGAAGAACCGCTCGAAAAACCTTTGGCGGACGGAGTGACTCCGGGCGGGCAAAATTTTCGCGTAACCTTTTGCCGGCCCGGCAGTTTATGTTATGGAGAGCGCGTATTGCGGGAGCAGGGGTTCAAGGGCCGAGAAAATGAAGCGGACGAGCGGCTTTTGGTGGAGGCGGCGCGACGCGCTCAGCCAGCCGAGGGTCCACAGGGAAGAAACCCGTTCAAAAGAAAAAAGTGTGGAGGAAAAAATGAACGCAGCAGAACCAGCGAAAAAAGTGAAGTACATACGCGAAGGATTCCACACCATCACGCCGTACATTTTGGTCGGCGGCGCGGCGGGATTCATCGACTTCATGAAGGAAGCATTCGGCGCGGAAGAAAAAGGCCGCGTGCCAATTCCGAGCGGGAAAATCATGCATGCGGAAGTGAAAGTCGGCGATTCGATGATCGAACTAAGCGATGGCAACGAGCAGTACGGGCCGGCGCCGGTGACAATTCATTTGACGGTGCCGGATGCGGAAGAGGCCTATCGCAACGCATTGCGCGCGGGAGCCGTTTCGCTGTATGAACCCGCCATGCAGTTCTACGGAGAGTATGAAGCAGGGGTGCGCGACCCGTTCGGAAACGAGTGGTACATCACGCCGCAGGCAAAGCAATATTCGCATCCGGCAGTTCAGCCCTATCTGCATTTGCACGGCGCGGAGAAGATGATTTCGTTCATGGAAGAAGCATTTGGCGGGCGCGCGGAGGGCATTCACAAATGGCCGGGTGGTGCAATTGCGCACGCGACCGTGTTCATCGGCGATGGCCAGATTGAAATTGACGAAGCGTTTCGTGCGAACCGGCAGACGCCGTGCCATTTGCACCTGTACGTGCCGGATACGGATGCGGTGTACGCGCAAGCGCTGCACGCAGGCGCAACGACGATTGAAGCTCCGAACGACAAGCCTTACGGCGATCGCAGCGCGGGAGTGAAGGATGCGTGGGGCAATTGCTGGTTCATCGCCACGCACATCAAGGATGTGGCGTTCTAGAGGCTGGAGATTAGATGCTGGAGGCGGGAGATGCCAGAAAATAGAGCAGCGCACATGTGGAAAGACGGCAGAGGACACCGAGTGGCGAGAATTATTCTCGCCGTGATTGCTGGATTGATTGCGTGGGCGGTAGTCGTCACGGTGTGTGATATCGCGATGCGAAAACTGTGGATCGACTATGCGTTAGTCGAAAAGTCGCTGGTCTTCACGCTGCCGATGAAGATTATGCGGCTGTTGGAGAGCGGAGTGAGTTCAGTGGTTTCCGGTTTTGTAGTGGCGCTGGTGGCAAAAGAGAGGATCAAGACGCCGCTCGCAACGGGCGTAGTGACCGTGGCGATGTTCCTGCCGACGCACATTTCCATATGGCACAAATTTCCGGTGTGGTATCACCTCACGTTTTTCACGTCGCTGCTGGTGCTGAGCGTGGCAGGGGGACTATTGCGGCGGCCCGCAAAAGCTTCGAGTGCCGCGGTTCGCGCGGAGGCATAAATGAAAGTTCATCGCAAGCAATTTGGCTGGAGAATCGCGGTTGCCGTTCTCGCCATCGTCGGCTGGCTCCGCGTGGCTCCGTCGTTCGCGCAGACGCAACTCCCTGACGATCAGCCGGAGACGGTCCTCGTCACTTTCCATGTCCAGCCCGGCCATGAAGACGAGATGAAGAAAGTCCTCGCCGACGCGTGGCAAGCTTACACGCGCCTCGACATGGTGCTTCCGCAGCCGCACGTGATTCTTCAGGGAAGCGAAAACGGCCGGCCCTATTTCGTCGAGATTCTCACCTGGCAAAATCACGACATTCCGGACCACATGCCCGCGGAAGTCCAAGAGATCTGGAAACACATGGGCGCGATCTGCGAGAAGCGAGGAGATAAGCCGCCCATCGACGGTGGCGAGGTTCGCCTAATCGTTCCGAGCGCGAAGTAGTCCTACCCTTTGTCTTTGCATCGATGCCTTTATATGCTGTAGTTGGCAACGACGCGAACTACCTTTTCCGCCGCATCGAATTCCATGAACTCGCCAGTCCTGGTGCCGCGCTGATTCTCATAATAGAGCACAACGCTCGAGATTCCCTGCATGACATCGATGAGCTTGAATTGGAGGTTCGGAAAAAGCTCAAGCCCTTTCGCGAAGTAACCGCGAAGTGCTTGCCTGCCGTTCACCATTCCGGACGCCTCTCCGAGCACTTTCGCTGCGACCGGCGACGTGAGCACCACATTCTCCGCATAGTGCGAAAGTATGCGATCGAGGTCGTGCGCATTCCACGCGTCGATCCACTCTGCAGCGAATTCCTTTGCCACCGGTTGAGTCAACATTTTTTAGCCACGCCTCCAATAGATTCATTCTCGCAGGCTGCTGAAAACTCGAATTTGTAACGTAGCGGTACAGGCGCGATGTGGTCGCACCAGACGCCCCAAAACTAATCGAACCCCACAGCGCGGCGGGGGCGATTCTCGCGCACCCAGCGCGTGTCCTGAACAGGCTCGCTCTCGCATTCGACTTCGATGACCGTGGCGAGCGGATCGGGGGGATGGTCGGGCAGGCCCGTGAACTGCACGCGAAATTCTTCCTGATGAAATTCGACGGGCTGTTTGGTCGTGAACATGCGCGCGCTGAGAACTTTGGTTCGCAGACCACCGACGGCGACGGTGTTACCGGGCCAGAAGTGTACGTGGACGTATAGCGTGTTGCCTTTGCGCGTGAATCCGGCCATTTCGGACGTGGTCACTTTCGAGCGTTCGGATTCGTAAATTGTGGGGCCGTTGTCGTCCATCCAGCGGCCGACGGCTTCGAGCGTGGCGATGGATTCGGAAGGAATGGAACCGTCGCCGGTCGGCCCGATATTCAGCAAATAATTTCCGCCGCCCTGCGCGCATTCGATTAAATTGCGGACGATGGTCTTGGGCGATTTCCAGTCGTCGTCCGCGCGCTGATAACCCCAACTGTCGTTCATGGTCATGCAGGATTCCCACGCGCGGCCTTCCTCGGAGGCGGAAATTTCCTGTTTCGGAGTGCTGAAATCGCCGGGAAGAAGGTTGCGATTGTTGACGATGATGTCGGGCTGAAGGCCGAAGACCATCTGGTTCATTTTGACGGATTGCCAGCCATCGGCGTCGAGCGGCCAGGCGACGTCGTACCAGAGGACGTCGATTTTTCCGTAGTTGCTCATGATTTCGCGGATCAGGCCGTGGGTGTAGGCGACGAAGCGCTCACGCGCGGCAGGATCGGTGGCGCAACGCGCGCCATCGGGATGGTGCCAGTCCATGAGCGAATAGTAGAAGCCCACGCGAAGGCCCTCGGCGCGGGCGGCTTCGACGTATTCGCGGGCGAGGTCGCGGCCCGGGCCCTGATCGGGCGCGCAATAATTCGTGAGCTTCGACGCGAAATTGCAGAAGCCTTCGTGATGCTTGCTGGTCATGACCATGTATTTCTGGCCGGCGCGTTTGGCGAGACGCGCCCATTCGCGCGCGAATCCGGGACGCGGATGGAAGCGACGCGCGAGCTGCTCGTATTCGGCGACGGGAATGCCTTCCTCTTCCATGGCCCATTCGTGATGGCCGTAGACGCTGTAGAGTCCGAAGTGAATGAACATGCCGAATTTGGCGGCGTGCCACCAAGCCATGCGCGCGGCGCGGGAAGCGTCTTCGCGCTGCTGCTCGGCAAGCTGCGCGGGGCTGGGCGTGGACTGCGATTGCGGCGCGACGGAGACGAGAGGCGAAAACGCCGCGGATGCGCCCGCTGCTGCTGCGGCTCCGACGCCGAAAAGTTTCAATGTGTCGCGACGGGAGAAGGTGTGCGGCATAGGCGGCGCTATGTTGCTCCAAGCAGCGCAGCGAGCCAAGCGAAAAATTAGATATAGGTTGCGGAATTAGAATTCTTCAAGCTTAAGTTCCGGAATTTCGAGAGCAGTTTCCGCAAACTAAGAGGACGAGGGCTTACCCCTCTGGTTTGTACTTGCTTTTATGTGGGCCATGCTTTTTGTTGAGCTCGATTGTTTTCCACTGCGAACCATCAAATAGCCTCACTCGTGTTACACGGCCATCCGATCCAATCCTTGCCGTGAAGGGTTTTGTTCTTCGTCTAAGCTCACGCAAAATATCGTTTTTTGCCTTAATGATTCGCGGTGCCCATTGCGTTGGGCCTTCGTTGTTATTTGTCGTAGCAAAAACGGCAATATGAGCTTCTGTCACTTCTTTTGCCCAGGTAAATTCCAAGTCTTGATCACCTGTCAGTAGCACGTATTCCTTTAGCCCGCAACCGTGAATCATTACGGGGTCCGCGATTCTGCTTTCAGCATCTCCATATTCATCAAAAAGAGTTACGACAAGGAAGCCTGCCGAACGCAGCATATTAGCCAATTGGCTTCTCCCAAATGTTCTATCGAGGAGAAAAATTGGTGGTTCGTCAGGCTGCTGCTTTCCATTCGTAGTCTTCGATTGCTTCTCGCGCTTCAATATCTGTTAGTCCGTAATCGCGAGCGATATCGGCTATACTCTCGCCGGACTTGCTCCGTCCCCACAGCACAGATGCCATAATGCCTTTGTCTTTCACGATCGGCTTACCCGAGGAAAACAGCGGGTCAATGGCGAGCCGCTTGGAGTTGATTGGGAAAACGCGGATAGGCAAGCCATATGGGTCGCGCGGGATAAGACTGAGGTACTTTTCAAGGATTTGCCTCATCGCATATTGACCCTTGCTCGTGGCGTTAATGGTGTTTCCCAGATGGCGTATAAATAAATCCTTCCCAGAGGTTTCGAAATTGTGCGTCAGCAGAGGATGCTTTCCGGGTATTTTGTCGTGGACGAAATCAAGCGCGTCCCGCACGTTCTTGAGTGGTATGCCTCGCTTTTCCGTTGTGAAGCGCAAGATGTGGGCTTCCACTAAGTTATAAAAAGAAAGCAATTTGTTTTTTCTGTCGGCCAAGTCGATCAACGGCTTGAATGTACGGTGCTTGCCTGCCCGCGTAACGTAATCTTGGCCAAGTGTCCACGCACGCAGTGTGTTCGCAGGAATGCGCACGTAGAACGCCGCTTCGGGAATGCTGTACCGAGGGAAATCGCGCACGTCGCCCTCTGTCCGAACTAATCGTCGTCGTGGCATCCGGGCCTCCCACAATACACCTATGAATCGTTGTGCCTATTCTCCCTGTATTGTACCGGAAATCAAACGCTCCTAGACTGTGGATGGGCCTCCCGCTTTCCTGAATGCTGATATACAGCCGTCGCGCTTGCATAAATATCCCCGCGCGTCCATGGTTATTTTCCTGATCCTGCAGTTTGTTCTTCCATACGCTTCCGCAGTTCGTCAATTAGTCCCTTCGTAGCGCTATGGTACCCAGTGAATAGGGTTCCCCATTTTTTGGAGTCGCTCCAAAGGCCATCACCCGTCTTCGGATCTATAGCAGTTAGAAATGTATAACCCACGGTCACCGCATTCGTGTAAGTTGGGTTATTCGTCGTGTTGATGTTCCCGTTCTGGTCGACGGTTCCGGTCTGACCACCGCCGGTGGTAACGTAACCCCGGTTATACTCACGGGCCGAAAGCAGCAGAATCAAGTCCGCATGTTGGCGGTCTTGCACGATTTGGAATCTGCCCCACTTCTGCAGTTCTTGGTAGGCCCGATCTCCCAGCGCCGCGACCCCGCTTTGATTGTCTATATAGACGGTCTTTGCATCGATGACTTGGGCAGGCAGTGGCAGGTGTTTTTTGTCCTTCGCAAAGGAGGTTGTATTGAACAGGAGAAGTGATGCCGCAAGTATACAGCAGCATGAAGTTAGTGCTGTTTTCATAGGCGTATCGTGCCATGCTTTATATTTTGACGAAAGTGCTTTTCCATCGAGTGCCACCACTTATTTACTACTGCGAAGCCGCCGGGCCGAATAAGAACGCGAGATCTCACAGGCTGAAAGCCCACTCAGGCGGGCAAGCCTGTACCACGTTCTGGAAGCTAAAGGTCTGAGGTTAGAGGTTGGAACGAAAAGCCAGGACCAAAGCAAGGGCGAGTATCCCACCCTTCGCAGAAACCGCTCAGAATGGGCCACCCGGCAAATCGCCATGCGCAAAAAGAGCGCGTTAATTCTCGTCGGGGGGTTCGGGGTGGATGGTGATGCGGGAGATTTGGGAGAAGCGCTCTTTGACGCGGTCTTCGACGGCGGCGGTGACGTCATGGATCTGGTGGACGGGGAGACTGGCGTTCATGGAGCAGTGGCAGGAGACGAGGATTTTGTGCTCGACGGAGCGGACATGGACGTCGTGGCAATCGATGAGTTCGTGAAATTCGGCGGGGAGAGTGTTGATGAAGTCGCGGATGCGGGAGGCGAGTTCGGTCATTTCACTGCCGCCGGGGATGTGCGTGCCGAGCGGCTCGATGTGGATGTTGATTTGGGCGCCGGCGCCAGCGACGCCGATGAGGTCGCGTTCGAGAGCGGAAGCGAGGCGATGAGCTTCGCGGAGGGTGGAATTTTCGTCAACTTCGAGATGCAGCTCGATGAAAAGGCGGCCGTCGATTTGATGCGCGGAGAGTTCGTGGACGGCGAGGCCGCGGCGATGTGCCGTGGCGCGAATGGCATCGAGGAGATTTTCGCCGGAGCGCGCGCGAGGTTCCATGTGGACGACGACGTCGGAGGGAACGATTTCGGCGATGCGGCGCTCGACGCGGTCGCTCGTGGCGTGAGCTTCCTCGAGGCTGGTGGTGCGCGGGACGCTGATGGTGACGTCGACGAAATAATGCTGGCCGGCGCGGCGCAGGCGGACGCGTTCGACGCCGAGAACGCCTTCGACGGATTCAGCGGCGGCCAAGATTTCGTGCTGGAGGCCGCGTGGCGCGACATCGAGAAGCGCTTCGAGCGTGCGACGGCCGAGGCGCGAACCTACCCAGATAATCACTCCAGCGACAGCGAGAGCGGCGAGCGGATCGGTGTAGTGCAGCCAGGGAATGCCCAAGCGCTGGCCGAGCCAGACAGCGAGGATGCCGACGAGAACGACGGAAGTGCTCCAGACGTCGGTGGAAAAATGGAGCGCGTCGGCCTCGAGAGCTTCGCTGGGATAGCGCGTCGCGACACGGGAGATGGCGCGAGCACGCGTGGCGTCAATGAGAATCATGAGCGCGAGCAGGCCAATGGCAAGAAGGCTGGGGCGTACGAGCGCGTGGCGAAAGAGCAGGCGCTGCAACGCTTCCCAGACGATGTAGAGAGCGGTGAGGAGAAGGAGAGTCGTTTCGACGAAGGCAGAGAAATTTTCGAATTTGGCGTGGCCGTAGGTGTGGTCGGCGTCGGCGGGCTTGTCGGCGATGCGCACGGAGAGAAAAGTGATGACGGCGGCGACGAGGTCGAGGCCGGAATGAAGAGCTTCGGAGAGGATGCCGAGGCTGCCGGTTCGGAAAGAAAGGAAAATCTTGAGAGAAACGAGCACGAGAGCGGCGGCCATCGAAGTCAGCGCCGCGAGTTTTTTTTGACGGACGGCCTCGGTGGATGCGCTCATGTGCGGGATGCGCGCCGATTATACGATGGCACGGGCGGAAATGCCGATTCGCGGGAGTGGGAAAGCCCGGTATAGTGGAGGATTGGAGTTGCGGGGGGAACGCGGCTGTAATGAACGAGGAAACGAAAGGGACGCGGGCAGCGAAGCCGTGGTGGCGGAGGCATCCGGTTGCGATCGCGATTCTGGCGATCGTGGCGGCGCTGGGCGTGGATGCGTTTTTGATCGAGCCGTACGACATCGAAGTGACGCACTACACGATTCAAACCGGCGAAGGCGGCGCGCCGACGGTGAAGAGTCCGCTGAAGATCGCGGACCTGACGGATCTGCACACGCGCGGAATTGGGTGGCGGGAACGGAAGCTGCTGGAAGTGCTGGCGGAAGAAAAGCCCGATGTGATTTTGATCACTGGAGATACGCTGGCGGACCCGCTGGGAAATTACCGCGCGGTGCGGGAGGTTTACGAGCAACTGCACGCGCCGTTGGGCGTGTGGTTCGTGCATGGGAACTGGGAGAATATTCGGCCGGTTAGGCACGAGCAGTTGTTTTACCACGACGCGGGAGTCAGCCTGCTGTTGAATCAAAATCACGAGCTGCGGCCGGACGTTTGGCTCGTGGGATTGGATGATGCCGCCACGGGACGGCCCAACCTGAACGAGGCGCTCGAAGGAGTGCCGACGAATGTCTATACGATCGCGATGTTTCACGCGCCGGCGTATTTCGACCGCATCGCGGGGCGCGTGAATCTGGTGCTGGCGGGACATACGCACGGAGGGCAGGTGCTGATTCCGTTTGTGAAGCCCTTCTGGCTGCCCTACGGAAGCGGACGGTTTCTTTCGGGTTGGTATGAGGAGAAAGGCACGCGGATGTACGTGAGCCGCGGGCTGGGAATGTCGGATATTCCCATACGGTTCCGGTGCCGGCCGGAAATCACGTTTATCACGCTCGAGCCGTAAGGATTCTCTGCGAGATCAAGTGAGCGGCGGGGCGGAGAGGCTACTGCAAAGGCGGAGCAGGGAGAAGAGGGAGGCGGCGAGGCTCGCCATGAAAGCCGCCGAGCTCGACGTCTTCGAGGAGCAGGGACGGAGCGACGATAGAGCTGGGCATGCCGCCCTCGACCGAGCCGAAGGTATCGAGCGCAGTGCCGGTGATGCCCGCCTCGGAGTTTTGCATGAAATTGTAGACCGTGAAATCGTTGCCGATGCCGGCGATGGTGCGGAACGAACGAAGATCGAGACCTTTGATGTGCGAGCCACGGACCAGCTCTTCGTGGCCGTCTGAAACGTAGACGCGATACACCATGAGCGGCAGACGGTCGCCGCTGCTCAAGCCCTGCGCGACACCGGAAATAATGTCGGAAAAATCCTGCTGCGTCGCGGAGGCGAGCGCGGGATTATCCATGCGCTTGATTTCAATGCACCATTGCTGGCCATTGGATTTGCACATGTCGAGGAATTTTTTGCGCAGGTCGCCGGAGCTCAGAGTGTTGGTGGCTTCGAAGATCAAATTGCTGCTGAGAGGCTGGGGCGTGGAAAGCAAGGCAGAACGCGCGTGGCCATTGGACTGGCCGAAATCCGGGCCGGGGCGGCGGGACATGAGGAGATTTTTCAGGATGCCGTCTTCGACGAGAGCCACGCGCTGGGCGCGAACGCCTTCGGCATCGACGTCATAGGAGCCAAAAAGCGGCTGGCCCTGGAAATTCGGCTCGGTGGGATCATCGGTGAGAGAAACGTTCAAGGGAAGAACGCGCGTGTTGAGGCGGCCGCTCCAATCGCTGTGAGCGCCCATTTGCTGCATCATTTGATCGAACTGAGGAACGGCGGAAAGCGGCGGCCGCGCGCCGGATAGCGACGGCTCGAGAGCCTGAGCGAGTACAGACGCAGCAGCGGGAGCGTCAAAAAGCACGGGACCTTCGTAGTCCTGAACGTTCGGAGCGATGCGCAAATTCTCGAGCTCCTGAGCGACCTGAGCGAGACCTTTGCTGACATCCTTCGGATGAGGAAGGTCTTCGGAGCGCTGGGCATAATCGGAGTAGTAATTGTGCAGAGGCATGCCGTCGACGGCCTGCGTGCTGAGACTGGCTTCGATGCCAGAAACAGTTTGCGGAATGCGAAGCTTGGTGCCTTCGCTGGTGACGAGATAGTAGGTGGTATAGACGATGTAGTAGTGGACGCGCGTGCCGTAAAGGTCCGGAGAATTGCGGAAAACTTTGGAGGCTTCGCGAGCTTCGTTTTCCCAGTTGCGCGAAGTCCAATCTGGCTTCATCAGCGGCTGAACTTCCACGACGGGTGGTTCCTTGGAGAAATCGGCGATCTCGGGCGGGCGAGCGAGGCTGTTGAGGAAAGCCTGCTTATTGGAAAGATTGACGAGAGCTTCCTTATAGGCCTGGTCCGTGGCGAGCCAGAGATCCTGACGCAAGGAATGGTAGTCGCGGTCGATGCCGACCTGGCCAGTGGAGCCGAGAAAACCCTGAAAGCCATCCTGACTGATGAAATTGGAACTATCGAGCTGATAGTTGCCGACACGGACGCCGACGGACATCTGGCGAATGCGCGTATGCGTGGAGGAAATCAAATCGCCGAAAGAAGCGCTGACGGCACGGATGTCCATGTCGAGGACGCGATATTGAATGTAAAAAGGCTTCTGCTGGCCGGGAAGCTGGAGGCGGGCGACGGAGCGATTCATTTCATCCTGCATGGCTTCGAGCGTGTGATCGTTGTCGTTTTGCGCCGCGGCGGGCCGAGCCAAGGTGAAGGCCAGCGCGATGGCGGCGATGAAAAACCGGAACGAATTATGACGGCGCAAAATCACTGGCTGCCTCCCTTGCCTTTGTCCAATGGATCGTGCGCAGGGGGCGGAAGAAGCGGCGGCGTGTCGGTGGAAGTTTCCTTCTTGGAGACTTCCATTTCGGAAATGAGAATTTCCGGCGCGACAGCGGAGACCGGAACGGAACCGGATTCGGCGCCGCAGTAGCCATCGAAAACTTCAGGCGTGTCGCCGGTGGCGATAATTTTCGTGATGGAGATCAGAGGCGTGCCGACGATGTTGACGCCGCGCACCATTTCATCAGGACGGCCGTCGGGGAAAACTTTGTAGACGATCAAGGGTTGCACCTGGAAGGCCTGAGGCGCGGCGCGGCCAGTGAAAGTAAAGCCGCCGGCGATGTCGTCGATGAGCAGGCCGAAAGGCTTATTCTGGCTCTTGATTTCCTCGATGAAGCGCTGGCGGAGCTGGGCGTTGGTCATCGTCTTGCTGCTTTCGACGATAGTGTTGCCCATGCGCGCAACGGGCTGATAGCCAAGCTGACGGCGGCCGTGCGCATTGGAATGCGGGAAATTAATCAGCGGCGAGCGGCCCATCAGGAAATTCTTCAGGATGCCGTGATCGACGAGGATAACATTTTGCGCGGGGATGCCTTCATCGTCGAAGGGATAATAGCCGAGCAAAACCTGGCCATTGACTTCCTTGGTCGTGGGATCGTCGCGAACGGTGATGAAATCGGGAAGAATCTGCTGGCCGACTTTGCTGGTGAAGGTCTGACCTTCGCTGACGTCCTTCTGGCGGAAACCTTCGAGGCGGTGGCCGAGAACTTCGTGAAAGAAAACGGCGGCGGCGCGGCCAGTGAGAAGCGTGGGGCCGGCGTAAGGCTCGACGAGAGGGGCTTTCTGCAACGCGACGATCTGCTGAGTCAAGATTTTTACCTGATCCATGACCGCAGCGTCATCGGGAGCTTTGGAGGGATCGACCCAATCGAAATTGGCGTAGCGCTCGAGGTCCATGCCATCGGGAGCTTTGCTTTGGACGAAGAGTTCAAGGCGATAGCGAATCTGGCCGAAGGCGAGTTTGGAGCCTTCGCTATTGACGAAGTACTGGTTGTAGGAGCGCGCGGTGAAGGTGACGATGGAATTCAGAACCGCAGGGGAAGCGCTGAATGCCGCAGTGTACTTGCGAACTTTTTCCTCCCAGGGCGCGCGGTCCACGTACATGGAAACGGGCGCGCTGATGGAAACGTGCGGGTCTTCGTGGGAGAAATCGGGAGCGCGCTGCTCGGCAGACTGAGCTTCGACTTCCTTGCTGGTCTGGACGGCGATATAGGCTTCGACGGCGGCACGATACTGGCGGTCCGTCTCACGCCAGATTTCGCGGCGGAGAACGGGAATGTCGTCGTCGAGAGTGGCTTGAGCGCCGGGGCTGGTCCAGGCAGGTTCGCGGCCTTCGATCTTGTGCGTATTGTCGAGATTGTAGCTGCCGACGCGCGTTTGAACTTCGAGCCAGCGGTCATGGACATCGTCGGAAGAAAGCAATGCGCCGTTGGAGCCGGAGACGGTAACGCTATCCTCGCCGGTGACGGTGTAGCTGACGAAGTAGGCCGGCGGATCGGCCTTGCCGTATGCGGACATGGTGCGAGCAAGCTCCTGCTCCATGGCTTGCAAGATTGCTGGATCGGAAGAAGAACCGGATTGGCCGGTTCCTGCCAAGCAAAAGCTCGCCGTTGCGAGAACGGCTGCTGTGGCCGAGAGGCGAAGTGCGCTAGGAAGACGAAACATTCGTTGAGTAAAGTTCTCTAGTGTAAGGCAGTTCGAGCAAAAACCCAAATGAATCGCCGGAACAGCACTGGGTCAGTTTGAATTTTGGCTCTTTGTGTCACGATCAAGAAAATTCAAACTAACCCAGCAGCGCCGTAACGGACAATAATTCACCGGGAACCTTTGTGCGCCAGGGCAGCAGCCGGGTTCCGGATGTCCATGCGTTCGATCAGGCCGTCGCGGAAGGAATAGACGTGCTGCACCATCATATCTTTGAGTACGTTTCCAGACAGATCACAAACGACCTGGTGGACATCCACAACGGTATTGCCGGCGGCATCTGCTTCTTCGATGTGCACAGGTTCCACATGGGGATCAATGATGCCCCATTGGTGCGTCCAGTAGGCGCGCACCTCGTCGCATCCATGCACGCGCCCGCCTTCCATCCCGTTCGGCCAATCCACATCCGGGCGCATGAGGCCGAGAACCGCGTCAATATCGCGCCTGTTGAATGCGGCATAGACAGCTGTGAGCAGAGCTTGTCGTGAGTGCATTTGCTCGCCTCGAATCGGGTTTACTTTCATGACCGACTGCCACGGCACGCTGAAGAAAAAACAGCAAAAGGCTTAGATGCACGCGGCCGGCGCGGAGAACAGGCAAAACGAAAAATTTTTCGCGGTGCTGTTTCACAGCTACTGCTGCTGGGGAGCGGCGGCTCCGGCGGCAGGCTTCACGAAGATAGACGGATCCAGTTTTGGATTGATCTGGATCTCCTGCACCGCGGAATCAGTGAATTTCTGCCCCGCCCGATAGGTGACGCTCTGATACGGGAATTGCAGGCCGTTGACTTCGCGGAAGTCGCTCCAGTGCTGATCGGTTTCGCCGCCCTGCGGCTGATATTTGGCTTCGATAAGCAGGTGCGTGCCAGCGTCGAAATAGAGCTTGATGGTGCCGAAAGAGGCGAGCCAGTTCACGGTGTCGGCCTTCTTGCCGTCAACGTCTTCCTGGCCCAGATACTGCGCCTGAACCTGGCCGGCCATGGCCTGTTGATAGAGGCCCCAACCGCCGAAGAGACTGATTCCGCGCTGATATTCGCCTAGCGCCTCGGGCGAGGCGTCCTGCACGCCCTGGGGAGTTTGCCGCCACGCGGCTTTTCCGTCGGTGACCTGCGACATTTCGCCCATAGGCAGCGTGATTTGTGCGTGGCTCTTATCGGGATAGGCGACTTGCCATTTCACAGTGATGGGCAGCGCGCCCTGTTGCGTGTAGATGTTGGCCTTCTCGGTGAATTCGAGGGTGGAAACGGTGCGAAGGAGATCGCCTCCGGCGGCGCGCGCGGCTTCGATCAGGATTTCGTGGCCATGTGCGAGAGATTCGGGAGTGGGAGCGGGCGCGGCGGCAGACGCGTGTTGGTGCAAATCGGGACTCAAGAGGTCAAGTTCATTGAACGGAATTTCCTCCCATTGCGCGCTGGAGAAATCGGCTTTCAGTGACGAGAGGAAATCGCTGGCGTTGCCGACGAGAACGATATCGAGGTCATCAGGATCGAAATAGCGCGTGGCCATCTCTTTGACCTCGGAATCGGTGACGCTGAGGATTCGCTGCTGATACGTCTGATTGTAGTCGGCAGGCAAACCATATTCGGCGACGGCGAGGACACGGCTGGCAATGTCTCCGGCGGTTTCGGATTGAATGGGATACACGCCGGAAAGGTAGTCCTGCGCGAACTTCAATTCACTGGGCGCGATGTCGCCGCTGGACATTTTGGAAATCAGATCGACGACGAGCTTTGTGGCTTCGGCGGTGGTAGCAGTACGCGTGTACGTTCCTGCGACAAATTCGCCGGCGAAGCGGTTGGCGTTAAAAGAAGAAGTGGCGCCATAGGTGAGGCCTTTCTTGATACGCACTTCGGTATTGAGGCGGCTATTGTAGCCGCCGCCGAAAATGCGATTGGTGACGAGCAAGGGGATGTAATCGGGATTATCGCGGCGAATGCCGGGGTTGCCGACGCGAATCTGGGTCTGCACGGCGTCGGGCTTATCGATGACGATGAAGTGAAGGCCATGGGCCGCAGGAGGCGCTGAAAGCTGTTCTGTCGAAACGTCTTTTTTCTGCCATGAGCCAAAAAATTTCTCGGCGAGAGCGAAAGCGCGCTCGGGGGTGATGTCTCCCGAGAAGGCGAGGAGAGATTCATTAGGCGCGTAATTGCTGTCGTGGAATTTCACGAGGTCGTCGCGCGTGATTTTGGCAACGGTATCCGGCGTGCCATCGCCGGGCCAGCCGTAGGGAGAATCGCCATAAACCTCGCGATCGAAAACGGCAGAGGCGAGATAGCCAGCGTCGCTGTATTCGACGCGCAGGCCGGATAGGGCCTGCTGGCGCTGGCGGTCGAGTTCACCTTGAGAAAACGCAGGATGAAGAACGGCGTCGGAAAGCAGATCGACGCCGAGGTCGGTGTCGCGCGAGACGACAACGGCGATCGCGGACGTGGAGTCGTCATCAGCCTGGGCAGAGACCTCTCCGCCGACGAAATCGATGGCTTGCGCGAACTGTTGAGCGGAGCGCGTCTGTGTGCCCTGCGTGAGCATGCTGGCGGTCATGGAGGCGATGCCGGGCATGCCCTTGGGATCATGGATGGTTCCGGCGGACATCAGCACCAAGCGAACCGCGACAACGGGCAAGCGATGATCGGAGATGACGAAAACGCGCAAGCCATTCGGGAGCGTGCGCGTATCGGCATGAAGGAACTGAAACAGGCCGGCGGACTGAGCCGGAGGCATTGCGGGAACGAGCTTGACGCCCGGCGGGACAACGCCAGTGCCGTGCTGATTTTCCTGCGCGGAGGAATCTTGCGACTGAGCGGCGGACTGAGATTGCTGCTGCGCGCCAGCGCCAGAAGGCAGCGCGAAACAGAGAGCCGCAGCGGCGACGAACGAAGCGAAAATGCAGCGCGGCCGGCTCATTGCTGGCTCCCGGACGGGCCGCTCTGCCCGGACTGAGGCTGCTTTAACGGCAAATAAAACAGAACCGTTTCGCGCGCGGGGATGAAGTATTCGTCGGCGACGCTTTTGATCTGTGCGGCGGTAACCTCTTCGTAGCGGGAAAGGTCGCTATTGACGAGATTTGGATTCTTGCCGAGAACGGCGGCTTCGCCGAGAGCCGACGCGCGCTCTTCATCGGTTTCGCGTCCGAGAATAAATGCGGAAATTTGCTGGTTTTTGGCCTTTTGCAATTCCTGGACAGAGACAGGCTGGTCCTTGATTTGCGCGAGGACGGCGTCGAGAGCCTTCTCGCCTTCTTCAGCGGTGTGCGGCGGATTCATGACCGCCAGGACCCAGAATAAATTTGGATCTTCGGTGAAGTTGCCGAAGCCCTCGGCTTCGAGAGCAATTTGCTGTTGATAAACCAAGGAGCGATAGAGAAGGCTGCTTTCGCCGCCCGCGAGGATATTGGAAGCAAGATCGAGAGGATAAGAGTCCGGCGTAAATTTCGCGGGCATTTTGTAGCCCTCGACGACAGCGGGCAGGGGAACGCCGGGGTATTCCTTCGTGACGGTGCGCTCATCCGTCTGCGGCGGCTCTTTCACGGCAACGCGGGGAATCGGCTGGGGCGAGCGGGGAATGCCGCCGAAGTATTTCTGCGCCCAGGCCAGCGCCTCAGCGGGTCTGAAATTGCCGACGATGACGAGGGTGGCGTTGTTGGGGCGATAGTAGATGTCGTGGAAAGCGCGGACTTGCTCGACCGTGGCTTTGTCGAGGTCGGCCATGCTGCCGATGGTTGTGTGATGGTAGGGATGAACGGTGAACGCGGCGGCGTATAAATCTTGTTGCACACGGCCGTAAGGCGAATTGTCAACGCGCAGGCGATGCTCTTCTTCGACGACCTGACGTTCGGATTCGAAATTTTTCTGGTCGACATTAAGGCTGCCCATGCGATCGGCTTCGAGCCAGAGAACGCGCTCGAGATAGTTGCTGGGGAAGGTTTCGTAAAAGACTGTGACGTCGTCGTTGGTGTAAGCGTTATCGAAGCCGCCCATGGCTTCGATGATGCGGGAATGCTCGTCGGGGCCGACATGCGCGGAGCCTTTGAACATCAGATGCTCGAAGAGATGGGCAAAGCCGGTGTGGCCGGATTTCTCGTCCTTGGAGCCGACGTGATACCAGACTTGCACGTTGACGACAGGGACGTGAGTGTCCTCGGACGTGACGACCTCGAGACCGTTAGAGAGGGTGTGGAATTGAATCGGCAGTTGCTGGCCGTGCTGCAGAGTTTGCGCGCCGCGGGAAGCGCCAGATGGATTTGCTTTCTCTTGCGCGAGGACGGGAAGCGAGAGCGACAGGAAACAGAGGACGGAGCTGGTAATCGCCTTTTGAAAACAGGTACGGTTCATCAGGATCTCCCTCGCAGCCGCGGCGTAAAATCAGGACAGAGAATTCGGCGGCAAACCATCGTATGGGCCGCAGGATTTGATGTCAATTCTCCGCCACGAGATGCAGCCGGATGCTCACGGAATTGTCCTCGCAGTAAAAAGCTTCCGCAGATTATTTTGACGGCGTGGGCGGCGGGGCCTGCGAGGCCATGTTCAGAATCGGCTTCAGGAAGCTGGCGAACTCCATTGGGAAAATGAATTTTGTGGCCGGCCCGGCACCGAGATTCTTGAGCGTTTCGAAATACTGAAGACCCATGGTATTGGCGTCGAGAGTTTTGGCGACTTCGAAAATTTTCTCGAGAGCGAGGGCGTAGCCTTCGGCGCGAAGGATGGCGGATTGCTTGTCACCCTCCGCCTTGAGAATGGCGGCTTGCTTTTCGCCGTCGGCGACAGTGATCTTGGCCTGGCGGTCGCCTTCTGCAGCGGTGACCATGGCGCGACGGCTGCGTTCGGCGCTCATCTGTTTGGTCATTGCGTCTTGAACGTCCTTCGGCGGCTCGATTTCGCGGATTTCGACGGAGGTAATTTTGCCGCCCCAGCGCGTGGTGACTTCGTCAAGCTTGCCGCGTAGAACGTTGTTGATGTCCTCGCGTTTGGCGAGGACATCGTCGAGGATGAGATCGCCGACGACAGCGCGAAGCGTGGTCATGGCGATGCCGCGCGTCGCGCCGCCGAAATCCTGCACCTGCACGACGCTTTGCACCGGATCGCTGACCTTCCAATAGACAAGGAAATCGATGGAGATGGAGGCGTTGTCCTTGGTGATGCAAGTCTGGCGCGGAACTTCGAGATACTGCTCGCGAAGGTCGACCCAGCTGGCTTTGTCAACGATAGGGATGAGGAAGATAATTCCGGGGCCCTTCTGACCGATGCAGCGGCCAAAGCGGAAAACGACGAGACGCTCGTATTCGCGGACAATCTTGATCATGTCGGTGATGAATTTGAGAGCGACGAGCAGAATGACGACAACGATAATCAAAATGATCCAGCCGGTATCCATCCGAGCCTCCTTGAGTGAAATCAAAACGCCGCCGCCGCGGTTTCAAGCCACCTTGCGGACCAACAGAGTCAGACCGCGAATTTCGACAACCTCAATTTTCTCGCCACGTGCGATGGGCGGCGCATCGGCACGCGCATCCCAATCTTCGCCGTTGACGAGAACGACGCCGCGGGGCGCGAGCTCCGTTTTCGCAGTGCCGATGCTGCCAACAACGCGCTGAACGCCGGTGATTGCAGGGGCACGCCGCGCCTTCAGAACCAGACGAACGACAAGGCCGAGGATCAAGACCCATAGGAGCGCGACAACAGCAATGGCCCAAATCGAAATGCGGAAGCCGGGCAGGCGCGGCAACAGCAGGAATGAGCCGAAGATAAACGCGACCAGTCCAGCGAGAGTCAAGAATCCATGGGATGTGATTTTCAGCTCGAGCCCGAGCAGGACCATGCCCAAAATCAAAAGCAGCGCGCCAGCGAGATTCACCGGAAGGTTCGCGAGGCCAATCAGCGCGAGCACAACGGCGACGACGCCGAGCGAGCCTGTGACGAAACCGTGGGGCGCGAAGACCTCAACGACAATGGCGAGAACGCCAAGAAGGAATAAAAGGTAGGCAATCGTAGGATCAGAGAGAGTCGAGAGAACCTGTTCGCGCCAGTTCATACCAACAGAAATCTGCTGTGCGCCAGCGAGGGAAAGTGTGATATCGCCGCCTGCCATGTGGATCGTGCGGCCATTGAGCTGGCGAAGCATGTCGGGCAAGTCGCTGGCGGTGAGGTCGATGATATGTTGCTGCAACGCTTCGAGGTCGGAAAGAGAAACGCTTTCGCGCACGGCTTTTTCGGCCCAGTCCACATTGCGATGACGTGCCGCGGCAATCGAGCGCGCGTAGGCCGCAGCGTCATTGAGGATTTTTTCGGAGACAGTGCCTCCGCCGAGAAATATCGGATGAGCCGCGCCGATGTTCGTCCCAGGGGCCATGGCAGCGACATCCGCGGCGAGAACAATAAAACAGCCGGCGGAAGCGGCGCGCGCGCCTTTTGGCGCGACGTAAACTACAACGGGAACGCGCGCGTTCATTTCGGCTTGGACGATTTGGCGCATGGACGTATCGAGGCCCCCAGGCGTGTCGAGCTGCAAGATTACCGCGGCCGCACGCTGCGACTCGGCGCCGGAGATGCCGCGGGAGATGTAATCAGCGCTGGCCGGGTCGATGGGCCCTGCAACCGTGAGCAGGACGAAGGAACTGTCCGGCGTGGCGGAAAACGAGGAGCCCACTGGCAGGGAGAGCAAGCCAAAGAGAGCGATGAAGAGGGACGCTCGTTTCATATCCGTGAAGTGGCGGCATGATACCACACCGCCCGAATGAAGGCTTTGCTAGGGATATCTTTTAGCGAAACTGGCGCAGTCGCAGCAGTGCTGAAGGCGCGCGGAGAGGAGATAATTATGGAAACGCAGAACCGAGAGCGCGAAGTTCTGGCGGAGGCGGCGAATCATGCGAGGACTACTGGGATTGTTGGTAACTGCGGCGATCGTCGTCGTTGGTTACTGGTATTTTGCTTCGCGCATGCAGCCCCAGGCCTCGAAAGGAAATCCGGCGCAGGTGATTTCGAGCGTGGGTGTGCAAAGCGACCTGATTTCTATCGGCCAAGCGGAGCGTGTTTATTGGGCGCAGCACGGAGCGTACGCATCGCTGGATGATTTGTATTCGAGCGGGGCGCTGGCAGCGAAGAAATCGGGACGCGACGGCTATACGTATTCGGTGGAGACGAGCGATTCAGGCTTTACGGCGACGGCGCGCTGCGATGCGGGCGCGGCGCCGGGATGCCAGAGCTATCAGGTCGATCAGACCATGCAGGTGCAACCAATCCAGTGATTTTACGCGGCTAGCCGACGGAATCGGCAGATTCCAGACCCGCCTAATTATTTTCGCGTTTTTCGCGCTGCAATCGACACCCTCGCCGTTCCACGTGGAACATTCGTCGAAGAAACAACGTATCTATGATTGTTCGTGAAGATCGAATGTGAAGTTCAAAGCAACGAATGCGGTTGTGCGAGGAGAGGAGAAGAATCATGTCGGACAATATCGTTGGGCTTGCGGCTGTGGTGATGGCGCTGGCGTTCCCGCTGGCGATGGTTTGGGCCTGGGCGTGGCAGCGCGGACGGAAATTCCGCGCAGATGAAAGAATCGCAGCGCTGGCGCGAGGGATTCAAGTGCCGTTCGAGGCCGATCTGCCGCAACCCGCGGCTTCGCGGCGGACGGCAATCCTGCTCGTAGCGGCGGCGATCGGCTTTTCGCTGACGTTTGCGCTGCTGGGCCGCTGGGAAGGCGACACGATGGAAGCGGCGGTGCTTGGGATCATCCCATTCGCCGTCGGAATGGGATTCTTCATCGACGCGTATATGATTCGCCGCGACGCGCGGACCTCGCATTAAAACGCCAAGGCCCGGCGCAAAGTTGGACGATGGTTTGCGCCGGGCGCCTACGGCATGCGCTTCTGGTCGGCGACGACCACGCCAGCCTCGGCGTAATCGGTCGGCGGGACATCCACAAAACTGACGTGAACGTTTTCGCGCTTGGCGCGGCCATCCTCGACCAGCGCCAGAGTGATGCGCTCGGCGAGTTTGCGTTTTTGCTCGGGCGTACGTCCCGAGACCCAAGTGATTTGCACATAAGGCATCGGCCCCTCCTCATTGATTCCAGCGAGATTTCATGCGAAGGGATTGTAATGGCGCGCGAGATTGAATCCCAGCCGGTTTCGCAGAAGCCCTTGAAATGGAGCTTCGAGAATTTCGATCAAGCCTTGCCAGGGAGTTTTGTGCCGCAGTGGGCGCAATTGCTCCAGCTGCGCTCGACGCTCTTGCCGCATTGCGGGCAACAGGGGCGGAGAGCCTGTCCGCAGTTGGGGCAAAACGTGAATTTCCCGAGAACCGCGGTATGGCAGCTCTGGCATTCGATCGGGAGCGGATCGCGCAGAATAAAATAAAGGATGACACCGATAAAGTTGGTAACGAAAATCGCCAGAAGCGTCCACATCACGTAGCGCATGCCGCGGCGCTTCGCGTCGCCATACACATAGCCCCACAGCGGAATCAGAATGAAGAAGAACAGCGGGATCAGGAAAATGAAGGCAAGCTGTCCCTCCAGGGGCCACTGCGACATTCCATGGTCGGTCGGAACGAGAAACCAGGCCAGGGTGGCGATTCCCACATAAAAAAAGCCTGCGATGATCCATGCGGCGCGTGGGATTACGCAGAGTTCTTTGCGGAAGCTCATGCGAGTCTCCTTTCGCGGTCACGGCGCATGGCCAGAAGAATCGCCGCAGCGGCGCCCGCTATCCAGCAAAATGCCGTGAAGACGGCGAAATTCTTCCAGCCCTGCTCGAAGCCAAATCCCAGCAGGCTGAGCCATCCGTGGCCCAGAAGTTGAGCCAGCGGCCAACTGAGCGCTACAAAAATCCAGGAAAACACGATGGTCAGTGCAAGCACCTTGCGCTGCGAGCGGCGGTCTGATTCTTCCACGAAGCGCATTTGCGCAAGCGCGATCGTTCGAGCGACAAGCGCCGCTGGTGCTTGTGGAGTGGCGATGCGGCGAAGCCCGCTCTCAAGTGCCTGCCAGGAAGCGAGCGCCAGAGCGCAAGCCAAACAGGAGCGCAGATGAGCTGCCACGCGTTGGTCTTCCTTTGCGTCGAGCCCACCTGCTGCCGCGAGCGACAGCAGCTCGCGAATTTCGTCGTGTTCGACCATTTTCTTCTCTTCGTTCATTGCCACTCGGCTCCAGGGAAACGTGCTTCGAGCCCTTGACGGAGGCTCTCAAGACCGCGGCGCAGGCGGCTTTTCACCGTCGAGATGGGCGCATTCAAGACTTCGGCGATTTCCTCGAGCTTCATTTCTTCTTCGAATCGCAGCGCCAGAACTTCCCGGTACATCACAGGCAGAGCGTCCATAGCCTCGGCAATCTGCTGCATGCGTTCGCGCGCGATCACGACTTCGAGCGCCGGGGGATCGGAGACTCGCAACGAAGCCGGTGTTGAATAATCCTTTTCTTCGCGTTCGTCGAGGCTTTCGGGACGCACGCGCCGGAGATAATCGATGGCCAAATTGCGCGCCAAAGTAAACAGCCACGCTTCGAAGCTTCTGTGTGGATCGAAGTGGCGGATTTGCGTGGCGACGCGCAGCCAGGTTTGCTGGAAAAGATCTTCGGCTTCGGCAGGCTGGCGCACGATGCGCAGCAGATAACGATACAGGCGGTGCTGGTAGCGCGTCACGAGTTCCGCGAGCGCATCCAGGTCTCCGCGTCGAAGTCTGGAAACCTCGGCTTCGAGACCCACGAGCACCTCCATCGAAAGTGCCGCCTCAGCCATCATATCCGAGATACGTTTGAGGCGGGAAAAAGGACGCACAGGAAACGAACGAAGAAACTGAGGCGAGGAAGCGCGCCGTTTTCGAGACGGATGAGGATGGATGCGTCGATCCTTCAAAGCCGGAATCGTGCGAAGGAACATATCGCGGACTGGACGCGATGGGGCTTTTCTGGTTGATGAGGTCCGAGCGTGACGCTGATGATGCGCGCCGCAGGCAGGCGACATTTCGTAAGGAAGGGACTGAGCCGGATCGCGTGACATTTTCGGTGGACGCGAATGGCCGTGCGGTTGCGTTCCTTGAAAAAACCCTCTGACGCGAGACGGGAAGTAACGGCGAGTGCAAGCTGTCCGCTGTGCTAAGATGAAGCGTGGTGAGAGCAATCCTCAAGGAACTCCTGGGACTTCAGGACGTCGACAAGCGGTTGAACGCGGTCCGTGACCAGCTGGCCACATTCCCGAAACGGCTGGGCAGCGTGGATGCACGCCTGGCGGCCGGCAAAGCGGAGTTGGAAAAAAACAAAGAGTCGCATACGACGGCACTCAAGGAACGCAAGAAGTACGAGCTGGACGTGGAGCAGTGGAAAGAGAGAGTCCGCAAGTACAAAGACCAGGCCTTTCAGGTTAAAACCAACGAAGCATACAAGACGCTTCAGCATGAAATCGAAATGGCGGAAGCGGAAATTGCCAAGGCCGAGGACCGTTTGCTGGAAGAAATGGTCTCCAGCGAGCAATATGACCGCCAGGTGAAAGCGGCGGAGAAATCGTTCAAGCAGATCGAAGAACAGATGCGCGCCGAGCGGGCGCAAATCGAAAGCGAAAAAGTCGCTGCAGAAAAAGTACGCGCAGCCGTGGAAGCGGAACGCGCGAAGATCGTTGCAACGATTCCCGAAGAGATGATGGAGCACTACGAGCGCATCGCAAAAAGGCACGGCGGCGTGGCCGTGGCGGAAGTGCGCGGCGAAGCGTGCTCGGCCTGCGGGGCGCGAATTCGGCCGCATGTGTTTCAGATTCTCAGCCGCGACGACAACCAGCAGGAGCTGTATCACTGCGAATTGTGCACGCGAATCCTTTATTACTTCGAACCGCCCGCTGCGCAGGCGGCAGCGCAAACCTCAGGCGCGCAATCCAGTGAGAGTTGAAGGGCAAGTTTGCAATAGAGGCGCGGTGATTTTGCTCCGAAGCTTCTTTTCTGATTTTGGCGGCGATCATTCTCGCGAAATCGCATAATGCGACACTCCTCAAAATCCTCTCCGCCATCGAACGCGCGGCTATTCGCGGATTCTCATGCGGACGCAGCGCCGGCGGGCGTGCACATCGCCGATATCGATGGGGCGTCGCGCGGGAACCCCGGCCCGGCGGCGTACGCGCTTGTGCTGCGCGGACCCAATGGAGATAAAATTTCCGAGCTGAGCAAGTACATCGGGCGCGAGACCAATAACGCAGCGGAGTACTACGCGTTGATTGCGGCGCTCGATTACGCAGCGGCGCATCAGATTCGCGCGCTGCGCGTGCGAAGCGATTCCGAATTGATCGTGCGGCAGATGCAAGGCCGCTACAAAGTGAAGAACGCGGAGCTCAAATCGCTCCACGAGCGAGCGCAGAAGCTTTCGCGGGCGCTGGATTATTTCGTGATCGAGCATGTGGCGAGGGAAATGAACAGCGAAGCGGATGCGCTGGCAAACCTGGCGCTCGACCGCACGGGCAGCGTGAGCTACCGGGAACGGATGAACGCGAAAATGAGCAAGCAGGGCTCCAATGAAACATCTGAATCAGGGCGAGTCACCGCGCGCTTCAGCGGCGGGGTTTTCATTCCGGGCGAAGAAGTGCGGCTTCCGGAAGGCGCGACGGTAGAATTGAAATTCCGCATCTCCAAATAATTCAATCAGTTACCCAACAGTTGCTCTCATAAACAAAATCATCAAATAGTACCTTCGATGGATTGATGACTGCGTGATTGCATTGCTACGCTCGCTCAGCACAGAAGAAGAGCAAGCGGCGACCCATGGCCAATTTACTCCAAAAAATGCCGACGATTCTGGTTCTCGCGGTACTTGTGGGAACGTTCATTTCATTGCGAAAACATTCCCCGTCGGTGCGAACGAGGCTGTGGATCTTCGCCTGGACGCTGATCTTTCTGCATTTTTTCGTGCAGATTTTCGAAACGCATACGGGCTTCGTTGAGAACATCATTGAGTCGGTGGACCTGGCGGCGCTGGACCTCGCGGGCGTGATTTTTCTGGTTTCGCTGGCGCGTTCCGTGGACGACCATCTGCGCAGGAACATTCTGCTGGCGATTCTAGGGCCGGCGGCCACCTTTCATTCCTTTGCGATCACGTTTGGATGGCAGAACCGCTGGGCGCTTTCCGGCGCCCTGGCGATTTTCTTTTTCGGGATCGCAGGGTTCGCGCTGTTTGCCCATGAGAAGCGCTCGCGTTCGAATACGATTCTGGCGCTGCTCTTCATGGCGGTGGGAATCTACACCGTTCGCGCGCAATGGAAAGGGGATTTCAATCCGGGCGTGCATGCGATTCTGGCAATGACTTTCGGAGTTTGCGGTTTCCTCTACTGGATGCGATTTCCACGCCGGACGGCGGGCGTGATGACAGTTTCTGGCGGATTTTACGCATGGGGCGCGATCTTTCCCATCGGCGCGCTGGTGGACCAATTCTATCCGCATATGCAGGTGAATCAGGATCTTTGGAATGTTCCCAAGTTCATCGTGGCTCTTGGCATGATTCTCTCCGCTCTCGAAGAAAAATCGCGGATCGTGGAAGAAAATGGCGCGCGCGAGCATGCCGAAAATGCGCTGCTGACACGATTTTCACGGATTACTTCCCGGCTATTGAGCGGCGCGGATCCAGCGACGGTATGCAGCGAAGCCACGGATGCGCTCACGGAGACCGTGGGAGTGCGACGTGCGGCAGTAATCCTGGCGCACGAAGATGGTTTGCTGGTTCTCGCCGGATCGAGCGGATTTTCGCCAGCGGAGCAGGAGACTCTAGGGAGGCTGGCAGTCCATTGGAGCCCCGGGCGCGTCGGCGAACTCTGCGCGGCGGGGCAAAAGGTGGCGAGCAATTCGTTCCAATTGCCGCCGAACGCTTCCATTGTCAGCGATGGGCAGAGCGCGGCGAAATCATCCGATGGCTCGGAGATCGTCGTGCCGCTCGTGACGAGGCGAGGGACATGCCTCGGATGGATCGTGCTGCTGCCTATCGGTACCGACGGGCTGAATTCGTCCGAAGTCATGAAGGTGGAAATGCTGGCTGCGGACCTGGCTGTCACCATCGAGAATACGCGCCTGCATCATCAACTCGTAAGATCAGAAAAGCTGGCGGCGCTGGGGCAGCTTGTGGCAGGCGTGGCGCACGAATTGAACAATCCGCTGACCGGAATCATCGGGTATTCGGAATTGCTGGCGGAACAAGTAAAAGACGAAAATGCGTCACGGAAAGTCGCCAAACTCGGGAACGAAGCGCGAAGGATGCATCGAATCCTGAGCGGGCTATTACGTTTCGCGCGTCAGAACAATTCGACCGAGCGGGCTTCGAATTTTGAAGGGATTTTGCGCGACGTTCTGCAACTACGGGAATTCCACGTACGGAAACTGGGAATCGACGTGCAAACGGAAATCGATCCCATACTGCCGCCGCTATCCATCGGCGAAGACGAATTGAAACAAATTCTGCTGAATCTGCTGAATAACTCGTGCGACTCGCTCGAAGAAAGCCGGAAGCGAGTGATCCGCATTCACGCAAGCCGCCGCGACGGGCGGGTCATCTTCGGATTCGAGGACAGCGGACCAGGATTCCTGGATTTGAACCGCGCGTTCGATCCCTTTTACACAACGAAGCCCGTGGGCAAGGGGACCGGCCTGGGACTGAGCATTTGCTACGGCATCGTGCGCGAGTGCGGGGGAGATGTGCACCTGGCAAATCGCCAGCCCTATGGCGCGAGCGTGACCGTTGAAGTGCCGGTTGCGACCGGACACGGCATGATTCACACCACGAATTGAAAATCACTTTTCCGCCAGACAGAATCCACAACATTGATTCGGGAATGGAAGACGCGGTGATCCATCGACAGCAGATTTGACTGCGAAGAATCCGCTACTTGAGATAGTACGCGCGGTAGAGCGTGTCGCGCTGCGCGGGGATGAAGCCAGCATCGGAGATCACGCGGCGAAGCTCGGCTTCGTTGGTGCGATTGCGCACGCCGGCGGCATAAACGACATTTTCTTCAATCAAGATGCTGCCGACGTCGTCGGCGCCGAACTGCAAGCCAACCTGACAGACTTTAATTCCCGGCGTCAGCCAGCTCGACTGGATATGGTCGATATTGTCGAGATAAAGGCGGCTGATGGCGAGCGTTTTCAGATACTCGACAGCCGTCGCTTCCGGGACTTTCTTGCCGAGCGGGGTGTTTTCCGGCGCAAACATCCAGGGAATAAATGCGGTGAAGCCGCCGGTCTCTTCCTGAATACGGCGGACGCGCTCAAAATGATTGACGCGATGGCGATATTCCTCGCCGCAGCCGAACATCATCGTGGCAGTGGTGCGCATGCCGAGCGAATGAGCCGTGCGATGGACAATTTCCCATTCGTCAGCGGAGCATTTCAGCCGGGAGATACGCGACCGGATTTCATCGTCGAGAATTTCCGCGCCGCCGCCGGGAATCGAATCGAGCCCGGCATCGGCGAGACGCAGAATCGTGTCGCGAATCGAAAGGCCAGAGACTTCAGCGATGCAAGTGATTTCCGGCGCAGAAAAACAGTGCAGATGAATCTGCGGGTAGCGCTGCTTGATAGAACTGAGCAGATTTTCGAAATAGTCGATGCGCAAATCCGGATGCAGGCCGCCCTGCATCAATATGCCCGTGCCGCCGAGCTCGATGGTTTCTTCAATCTTCCGATAGATTTCTTCAAAAGGCAGGATGTAGCCGTCCTTCGCGCCAAGCGGGCGATAAAAGGCGCAGAAGGAGCAGTATTCGGTGCAGAAATTCGTGTAATTGATGTTGCGGTCGATCTGATACGTGGCGACGCGGGGATCGTTCTTCTTGCGGCGAACCTCGTTCGCGGCCATGCCGACGCCGACGAGGTCGTCGGAGTTGAAGAGTTCCAGCGCTTCCTGTTGGGTGATGCTCATAAACGAATTGGCTCCGCTTTCTCCTCAGTCACACCGCACAAACCGAATCACCGCGTCGGACGATTCCTTCGCGCACAACCGAAGCGTAAATGCCGCAGCAACTTGCGTGATTGTGCGTGACGGCTTCGAGCACTTTCGGGTTCGCTTCTGCCGTCGCGGGGTCAAGATTGATGATAACGCATCGCTGATCGTTTTTGACAACCGTGATGATCAGTTTTTCGCCGATGCGCAGTTTTGCGCCGACAAGTTCGTGCTCGTAGAACGGCTTGCGATTTTCCCAGCGGACGTAAAAATTGGCGCGAAATCGGCGATGATCCAGCAGAAAGCCCGCTTCGTCGGAGAGTTTGTCGACGCTATCGAGGCCAAGCAAGGAAACCGGGCATGCATCCTGCATGGCGCGCTCGGAAAAGCGCAGTTCAAGCGCGCGGCCAAAACGCTTTTCGAAATATGCCGTGAAGCCGGAATCTTGCAGAGAAAGCTTTTCGCCTTCGGGCGTGGTGACCTCGGCAAGGAAATCCCTGGGTGAGGGACGCTCTTGCTTTGGGTCGGGAGCAGTCAGGAAGCGCGGCTGAAAAAGAATCATTTCGCGCGCCAGTCTGCCGGTCATCCACGGAAGATTCGCCGGGCGGCTGGGATCGACGAAGGCGTAGGCGCGGTCACCGATGAGGCCGGGATACGTGACGAATACTTCGCCAATATCCTCGCCACGCATACCCTTAAAGGGATAGCGGCGAAGAATTTCCAGACTACCGAGCTTTGTGGAAGTTGCTTGGGAATCCAAAAAATCAGGCTCCCTGCCGGGCCGTGGATTGAGCCGGTAGGACCGTGGAACCTGAAGCAAATTCGAGCGGCCGGGCGCCAGGAATCAGACCGGCTGCGGCGCACTTCTCGTAGTACAAACGCAAGCCTTCGAGATTCGGCTCGTCGAGAGAAAAATCGATATTGTCGCGAAGATAGGTTTCCAGGGACTTCGACGGCAGATCGAGCTTGACGGAGGCAGCCTCGGCGATGTCTTCGATATGGGCAAGGCCGAATTGCTTCGACGCCTGGAAATCGGCGACGACTTCAGGCGTGAGCCTGTCGCGATGTCCGGCCCAGATAGCCAGAACGCACGGCTTGCCGGTCATTTGGCGCCACTGGTAGGCAACGTCATAGACGAACAGCGTGGGATAGCCAGGAACGGGCATGTCTTCGGGATCGCCCTGGCAGCATGCGCCCTCGCGAGGCTTCTTTTCCGCCAGATAATCGAGCTTCACGGCGATGCGAAGCGCCGGATCGCCGATTACGAGTGCGGCATCGGCTTCCGAAAGCATTGCGGAAGGATCCGGAGCGGCGTTGATGAATTCGGGCTGGATGCCCCATTCTTCGGCGGCGAGCAATCGGACGAGTGCGGCGGAACTGCGCGAGCTGGTATCCAGCGCGAGGCGCTTGACCATGTCAATTGGTTTCTTCGACACGACCAGGATACTGCGCACTTCGCCCTTGGCGGCGATAGCCATTCCCGGCAGAGCAACGAGGCCGTTGATCCTTTGGTATTCGATCGCAGGAATGATCGCGACATCCACGTCGCCGACGCGCAAGGACTCCGCGCACTGGGACGGCACCGTGAACGACAGGTTGTATTTGCCCGCGAGGGAGCCTTCTGTGAAGCCCCACACGAGCGGCGCGGTGTTCAAATACTCCACGATGGAGATTCGGAGTTTGCTCATGGGCATTTTGTGGAAGAGCCGAATTGCCAATATAGCACAAAGCGCGTATGCAGATTGAAACGGACGGGCGGCGCAGCATATGATGCCAGGAATGCATGCGATCCAACGAAGCGGCTCACGACAAGAAAACGGGAATGAGCCTGCTCAGAGGACGATGAGCGAAGCGTTGTTGAAGCGCGTAACCTGGCCGATGGTCTTCGTGGCGATTGCCGTCACGATGGTCCTCGCGATTCTCGTGGCCCGAAAGAGCTTCGCGCAGCCTCAGCAGGTTGGCAGCACAAACATCCCAATCGCGTTGGTGGGCGAGCGGATCTACATCTCGCCTCTTGTCGCACCGATCGAAAACGGCGTCATCCTGATTCGCGACGGGAAAATCGCTGCGGTCGGAAAGCACGCAAAAGCAGACGTGCCGGAAGGAACCGGAGAGCTGGATTGCCGGGGAATGTACGTCATGGCGGGATTTCAAAACAGCCATGTGCACTTCACGCAGCCAATATGGAATAACGCGGCGAAGCTGCCCGCCGCGCAACTGACGCAACTATTGGAAATGAATTTGGTCCGGTACGGATTTACGACCGTGGTGGATACCGGCTCGGACCTCGCCAACACGGAGGCAATTCGGAATCGAATCAATTCGGGAGAAGTTGCCGGACCGCGAATCCTGACTTCCGGCTCGCCGCTTTATCCTCCCAATGGCTTTCCTTACTATCTGAAAAATTCCATCCCCGAGGAGATCTGGAAACAACTGGCGCAGCCGAAGACGCCGGCGGAAGCGATCCGCATCGTGGATGAACGCATCGCTGATGGAGCCGACATCATCAAGCTATTTACGGGGTCGTGGGTGGCGAAAGGACAGGCCGTGACAATGCCTCTCGATGTGGCGGAGGCGGCCGTCGCGGAGGCGCACAAACACGGCAAGCTCGTCTGGGCTCATCCGTCGAATGTGGCGGGCTTCCAGATCGCGCTGCAAGCGCACGTGGATGTGCTGGCTCACGCGGTCGAGGATCTGCGCGGATGGAAGGAGTCGTACCTGAAGCGCATGAAGGACCAGGGCATGTGGATGATTCCCACGCTGGCCCTTTTCTCACATGATTCGAATATCGCGGACATCATGGAAGAAGTGGACGACTACGCCGACATGCACGGGCCCATTTTGTTCGGAACCGACGCGGGCTTCCTGCCGAGCTTCAATCCGACGGACGAATATCTCATTCTGCAGCGAGCCGGACTGACGCTTAACCAAATTCTGGATTCGCTGACGACTGCGCCGGCAAAGCGGTTGGACGAATCGGCCACACGCGGACAAATTCGGGTGGGGATGGAAGCAGACTTGGTCGTCCTGGGAAAGGATCCGCAGCAGGATATTTCCAATCTCGCCGATGTGACCTACACATTCCGCCAGGGGCGGATTGTCTATTCGGTTTCCAATCAATAACCATCGGCGCGCCGCCATCCGAACCGGCGAATTCCTTTTTGAAGAATCCGCAGAAACGTTCTTCCGAGCCACCCCGATTCTGATATAAAGACGAACGGCCAATTGTTTCAACGGAGGAGATTCATGAAACGCGCTCTCATTTTGTGTTCGCTATTTCTTTTCGTTTTTGCAATTCCCGCTGCCAAACGAAGCGCCGCACAAGGAGCACAAGAGAAGGCGCTGCCGAGCATTGAGGAAAAGACCGCCGGCATGGAGAAGATGCCGGGATTTTTTACGGACTACTGGGATGCACGCGCGGGGAAAATCTGGCTGCAAATCGACAAGTGGAATATGCAGTTTCTCTATGTGGAATCGTTGCCATATGGCGTGGGCTCAAACGACATCGGACTCGATCGCGGCCAACCCGGCGAAACGCAGGTCGTGCACTTCGAGCGCAGCGGGCCGCGCGTGCTGCTGGTGGCGGAGAATGAAGGCTATCGGGCCGTGACCGACGATGCGACTCAGCAACAGGCGGTCAAGGAGGCGTTCGCACAGTCGGTGCTATGGGGATTCGACGTGGCGGCCGAAGACGGCGATACGGTGCTGGTGGACGCGACGTCATTTTCCCTGCACGACGCGCATAACGTCGCTCTCAAACTACAGGCGATACATCAGGGTTCGTTTCACTTGGATCCGTCGCGTTGCGCGATCTATTTGCCGCGCACGAAAAGCTTTCCCGAAAACACGGACGTGGAGGCGACGCTGACTTTCACGAGCGAGAATCCGGGCCGCTGGGTGGATGAAGTCACGCCGGACCCAACTGCGGTTACGGTTCACGAGCATTTTTCCTTTGTGCAGGCGCCGCCGCCCGGATTCCACATGCGCGAATACGATCCAAGGTCGAGTTTCTTTGGCATCGAGTACATGGATTTTGCAACTCCGGTGGACCAATCGATTCAGAAGCGCTACATCGTGCACTGGCGAATCGAAAAGAAAGATCCGGCGGCGGCGATGAGCGAACCCGTGAAGCCGATTGTCTATTACGTCGACCGCGCGGTGCCGGAACCAATTCGCTCCGCGCTGATGGAAGGCGCGAGCTGGTGGAATCAAGCGTTTACCGCGGCGGGATTCATCAACGGATTTCAGGTGAAGTTGCTGCCGGAAGGCGTGGACCCGATGGATATCCGGTACAACGTGATTGAGTGGGTCCCGCGCAGAACCCGCGGATGGTCGTACGGAAGCGCAATCATTGATCCGCGGACGGGAGAAATCATCAACGGACACGTGAATCTGGATGCCCTGCGCATCCGGCAAGTGTTTTTGATTGCGCAGGGATTGCTCGACCCATTCGGAAACGATCCCGCGAAGTTGCGCGAAGCAAATGAAATGGCGCTGGCGAGGATTCGGCAACTGGCAGCGCACGAAACAGGCCACACAATCGGGCTGATGCACAATTTTGCAGGAAGCATCGTGAATCGAAGTTCAGTGATGGATTATCCCGCGCCGGTCATCACCGTTGGCGCGGATGGGATGCCGGATGTTTCTAACGCGTATGCTACGGGAATTGGTTCATGGGACAAAGTTTCGATTGACTATGGCTATCGCGAGTTCCCCCAAGGGGCGAACGAGAAGCAGGCGCTCAACAAGATCCTCGATGGCGCTTTTTCGCATGGGCAGATTTACATGACCGATCAGGATGCGCGGCCGCTCGGATCGGCGAGCCCTGTGGCGCATCTGTGGGACGTGGGGAGCAATGACCTCGACGGATTGAAGCAAGTAATGGCTGTTCGCGCGGCGGCGTTGAAGAATTTCTCGGAAAGTGCAATTCCGGAGAACGCGCCGATGGCGACACTGGAAGATGTGCTGGTTCCCATCTATCTCTATCACCGTTACCAGATCACAGCGGTGACGAAGATGATTGGCGGGCTCGATTATTCTTTTAATGTGCGCGGCGACATTCAGAAGGACGCTGAAATCGTGCCCGGCACGGAGCAGCGCGAAGCGATTCATGCCGTGCTCGACACATTGCAGCCGGACGTGCTGGCGCTGCCCGAGCGGATATTGAAGCTGATTCCGCCACGGCCACCCGAATTTCCGGACACTCAAGAGAATTTCGCGCGGCGCACGTCGCCAGCATTCGATTCGCTGGCGCCGGCTGAAGCGGCGGCAGAAATCAGCGCGAGCCTGCTGCTGGAGCCGAATCGCGCGGAGCGGATGATTGAATACCATGCCCGCGACGCGCAGTATCCGGGCTTCGCGGAGCTGGTGGACGATATGCTCGCGGCGACGTGGAAAGCCAAGCCTGAGGCAGGATATGGCGGCGCGATTCAGCAAACCGTTGATGCGGTTATGCTTGAATATTTGATGGCGCTGGCCAGTGATGAGAAAGCGGCCGCAGAGACGCGTGCGATTGCATCGCTCAAACTCGATGAACTAAAGGATTGGATTACAGCTCAGAGCAAAACAACGATGAATGAGAGTCGTCGCGCGCAATTGTTTTTCGCTGCGCAGGAGATCGAGCATTTCGAAAAGAATCCAGGCGGCGTGCATTTGACTCTTCCCGCGCCGCCACCAGCGGGAGATCCCATCGGCGACGACGGCTGGCAATAGATTTTTGAGGTAGCGAGGCGAGCGTAGGAAGCGGCGGAGTGCGTCCGGCTTGGATTCGCTCGGACGCAACCGGCTTCTCATAACCACTTTGCAAATCATCATCCTTGACAATAGCGCATAGCCGCGCCTAGGCTCACGCGTCGGCATTCGACCCCATGGAGCCCGGCCAATACTTGGGATGGTTGGCGCTCGCGCTCACCCCAGGATTGGGCGCGCGCATGGCAGGCAAACTCCTGCGTGCGTTCGGCAGCCCGGAGGCGATTTTCAATGCTTCACTGACCTCGCTCGAAGCGCAACAGTTGCCCGCGGCAGTGGCCCAGGCGATTCATTCGCGCCAGCCAATGAGCGCCGCAGCCAAGGAATTGGCACAGGCAGAAGCGGCGAAATGCCGCCTGGTTACTTGGGACGAGCCTTGCTATCCGCAACTGCTCAAAGAAATTTACGATCCACCGCCATTGCTCTATGTCAAAGGAAACGTTGAACTTCTAAATCGCCACGCCATCGCGATGGTGGGCACGCGACGTCCGACACCCTATGGGAATCAAATGGCGGAGAGGTTGGCGCGGGATCTGGCGGCGCGCGGGCTGGTGATTGTCAGCGGATTGGCCCGCGGAATTGACGCCTGCGCACACAGAGGAGCAATCAGTTCGGCTATCGGCGGGACGGTAGGGGTCCTCGGCTGCGGGATAGACGTTATCTATCCGAAAGAGAACCGAAAAATTTTTGCTGAAATAGAGGAGCGCGGGGTCATCATAACGGAGTTTCCTCTGGGGACGTTCCCTGCGCCCCAGAATTTCCCGATTCGAAACAGGATTATCGCGGGAATGGCGCGGGGAGTGGTTGTGGTCGAGGGCGCTCAGTATTCGGGGTCGCTGATCACGGCGCGGCTGGCGATGGAATCGGGACGCGAAGTCTTTGCAGTGCCGGGGAACGTGACGCAGCCCGTCAGCTTCGGGCCGAACCAATTGATCAAGCAGGGCGCGAAGCTGGTGACAAGCTGGGAAGATGTCATTGAAGAATTGCCGACACCGATTCGCGCGGAGCTGGTTCCCATTGAAACAACGGATAGCGCAGAGCGCGCATCATTGGCGGAACAGAACCTGGAGCCGGCTGAGAGGACACTTTATGCGATGCTAGAGGTCGATAGCGCTAGGCACGTGGATGATTTGGTAGAACACTCGGGGATGAGTTCGTCGGAAGTACTCTCGGCGCTCTTTGAGTTGGAGATGAAAGGGCTGGTGCAGCAATTGCCCGGCAAGCAGTTCTTGAAAGTGATGCTGTAAAGAAGAGCAGGAAGGAAAAACAAGGGATTATGGGACGTTCACTCGTGATCGTGGAATCGCCAACCAAGGCGAAGACGATCAACAAATATCTCGGGCGCAATTACGCCGTGCGTGCTTCGTACGGGCATGTGAAGGATCTGCCGAAAAAAGAGCTCGGGATAGACATCAAGAAAGATTTCGAGCCGACGTATACCGTGCTCCCGGGCAAGTCGAAAATTCTGAACGAACTCAAGAAAATCGGGAAGGAAGCGGATGCGATTTACGTGGCGACCGACCCGGACCGCGAGGGAGAAGCCATCGGGGCGCATCTGGTCGAATTCCTTACGGGCAGCGAAATCGCTGTGGAGCCCGAGGGCGAGGAAAGGTCAAACGGCACAGGCCAAAAGAAGAACAAGTCGAATGGGAACGTCACGACCAAGAAGGTGCCGAAGAGCAAGGTCGACAAACGCAAGGTTTTTCGCGTGATGTTCCATGAAATCACACCGAAAGCCATCAAAGCGGCGTTCGAACACGCGAGCACATTGAATACGAACCTCGTGGATGCGCAACAGGCACGGCGGGTGCTTGACCGGCTGGTCGGTTACAAGATCTCGCCCTTGTTGTGGGACAAAGTGCGACGGGGGCTTTCGGCCGGGCGCGTGCAGACGGTGGCGCTGCGACTGATTGTCGATCGCGAGCGCGAAATTCGCGCATTCAATCCAAAAGAGTACTGGACGATTCACGTTCTGCTGGCTGCCGGAGAACCGCCCGCGTTTGAGGCCAAGCTATGGCGCTATAAGGGCGAGGAGATCGAGATTCCCAGCGAAGCCAAGGCGCAGGAAATTGTCGGCGCCGTGGAGAAGGCCAATTGGGTGGTTTCCAGCGTTGTGCAGAAGGAAAAGCGCCGCTGGGCGCCGCCGCCGTTCACGACTTCAAAGCTGCAGCAGGCGGCGTACAACCGGCTGCGATTTTCCGCTAAGCGCACGATGACGCTGGCGCAACGCCTGTATGAAGGTGTCGAACTTGGGGAGGAAGGCTCCGTTGCGCTGATCACCTATATGCGCACGGATTCCGTGCACGTCTCGAACGAGGCGCTGGCGCAAGCGCGCGATTTCATCGGGACGAGCTACGGCCCGGGCTATTTGCCGGAGAAGCCGAACTTCTTTAAGTCGAAAAAACAAGCGCAAGAGGCGCACGAAGCCATTCGCCCGACGGATGTGTCGCGCTCACCGGAAGACGTGAAGCGCTGCCTCGATGAGGACATGTTCAAGCTGTATCAGTTGATCTGGCAGCGATTTGTCGCTTCGCAGATGGTCCCGGCGGTTTTCGATCAGACAACCATTGATATTGCCGCGGGCGATTATGTGTTCCGGGCCAGCGGATCAGTGCAGAAGTTCGATGGCTATTTGGCGGCCTATTCGGCGTCACGAGAAGATGAAGACAAAGGGGAAGCGGCGGATGCTGTGCCAGGCGCTGCGCCTGCAGCGGAAGATGATGCGGATGCCGAAGGCCGAAGTCTGCCGCGCGTGAGCGAAGGAGAGAAGCTGCGACTAGAAAAAATTCGTCCTGAACAACATTTCACCGAGCCGCCGCCGCGCTACACGGAAGCGACGCTGGTCAAGGAGCTGGAAGAAAAAGGGATTGGACGGCCCTCGACCTACGCGACGATTATTTCGACGATTGTCGAGCGCGAATACGTGACCAAAGATCAGGGCAGATTCACGCCCACGCTGCTCGGCGAGAAGGTCAGCACGCTGCTGGTGAAAAGTTTCGAGGACATCTTCGACGTGGGCTTCACGGCGCGCCTGGAAGACGAACTCGACGAAATCGAAGAGGGCAAATTGCCCTGGCGAAAATCAGTAAAGGGTTTCTGGAAGCATTTCGAAGACGACCTGGAAAAGGCCGAAGGCGAGATGGAGTCCTACAAGGCCGGAATACCGACGGATGAAGTTTGCCCGAAATGCGGGAAAGGCAAATTGCTCGAACGCATCAGCCGCCATGGATTCTTCCTTGGGTGCGAGCGCTATCCTGAGTGCGATTACATTCGCGATATTTCGGACACGGGGACGGAAGAGGTCGAGGGCGAAAATACCGTCGAGTATTGCCACAATTGCGGGCGCGAGATGGTAATCAAGCGCGGACGGTTCGGGCAATTCCTGGCATGCTCGGGCTATCCCGATTGTAAGACCACGAGGCGATTGGCCGCGGGTACGAAAAAAGCGCGACAGCCAGACGAGCCGCTGGACGAGAAGTGTCCGAAGTGCGGCGAGCAGCTCTTAAAACGCCACGGAAGGTTTGGAGAATTCATCGGTTGCTCGAAGTATCCAAAGTGCAAGTACACGCGGCCCATCACGCTGGGCATCAAGTGTCCCAAGTGCGGTGAAGGAGAATTTGTCCGGCGCGGCGCGGCGAAAGGTCGCGGCCGAGGCCGCATTTTCTACGGCTGCAGCCGCTATCCGGATTGCGACTTTACAACGCCCCATGAGCCGATTCCAGGGCCATGCCCAAAGTGCGGCGCACCATTCACCGTGATGAAGCGGACGAAACAGGGCACATACCGAGCGTGCTTGAACGAGGGATGCGACTACGAAGTTGCGGTGCAAGAAGAAGCGGCAAACGCATCTCCATCGCCGGCTTTGGAGCCGGCCATGGAAGTTCCTGCCAAGACGTGAGCCTCGGCGAGGCTGTTCGACGCGCGCTTTCGCAGTGCACCTCGCCGCAGCGCGTATAATCATCAAGACCCTCATGGCGACTCTAAAGACGATGATCGGCAAGTATTTGCACTATCTGGAATACGTGCGGAATGCTTCGCCCAAAACAATTGAAAATTACAAGATCGATCTTGAGCAGTTCCTGGCCTACGTTACGCCGCCCGGCGAGCGGCCGATGGCCCTCACGCAAATTGACCATCTCGTGATCCGGGAATTTCTGGGCCAACTCTACGACCGGAATTTGCAAAAAACTTCCGTCGCACGGAAGCTTTCCGCTCTGCGATCGATGTTGCAGTATTGCGTTCGCGAAGGGACGCTGAAGCAAAACCCCGCCCGGCTGGTGGCCAGACCGAAACTGCCAAAGCGCGTGCCCAGCGTATTGACCGCGGAAGAGATCAATCGAATGCTGGACGAAATGACCACGGCGTCGGCCACAGAAGTTTCGGCCACCAGAGTGAAGCCAAAAACCGCGCGGCAGATGCGGAATGCGGAAATGATCCTTGCGCGCGACCGGGCGATTTTGGAACTTCTTTATTCCTCAGGATTGCGCGTGAGCGAGCTCACCGGCCTGGATATGACCAGCATCAATCGCGAAGAGGAAATGCTGCACGTGTTTGGCAAACGACGCAAGGAGCGTATGGTTCCGTATGGAGGGAAGGCGGGCAAGGCGCTAGAAAATTACTGGCCTGCTCGCGAGGAGATCCTGGCGCGCGCGGGCGATCGAGAGAATTTCAAAGCCGTTTTTTTAAACCTCAATGGCGGCCGATTGACGAAGCGGACGATTTTGAACGTCGTGAAGCGATACGCCCGATTGCTGCTGCAGAATAGCGAATTACATCCGCATTCTTTGCGGCATGCATTTGCCACGCATCTCCTGGCCGATGGCGCGGATTTGCGCTCCATTCAAGAGCTGCTCGGGCATACATCGCTTTCGACGACACAGCGCTATACTCATGCCACCATCGATCAGCTCATGGCGGTTTACGACAAATCGCACCCTCACGCCTGAATTCTTCGCCGCCAAGACGAGTTTGCAGCATGTCTAACTGATTTACGATGTGGCGTCTCATGTGCGTCTTCGACGCATTTGCGGGCTGCGAAAATAGGCCGGGGATGCCGTGTATTCGTTGACGAATAAGCCGGGAAACTCGTATAATCAAGAATTCGCGTTTGCTTCAGGAGGCTGTATGTACGCGGTGATTCGCAGCGGGGGCAAGCAGTACCGGGTCGCGCCGGGAGAGACCGTACGTGTCGAGAAGCTGGCCGGGAAAGTCGGCGGCAAAGTGACATTTCACGAAGTGCTGGCCGTGCAAGGAGACGATAAGAAGCTGCTTGCGGGAGTCAAGGCCGGAAAGGCCACGGTGACGGGCAAAATCGTGGAACAAGGCCGCGGGACGAAACGCCTGGTCATGAAATACAAGACGGGCGGCCAATACAAGATTACGCGCGGACACCGGCAGAGCTACACGGCCGTGGAAGTCGGCGACATCAAGATCGAATAGAGGTTTTCGGCATGGCACACAAGAAGGGCGGCGGTTCATCGGTAAACGGACGTGACTCGCACGGGCAGCGGCTGGGCGTGAAGCGCTTCGGCGGACAGCTCGTGAACGGCGGAAGCATTCTGATACGCCAGCGCGGAACGCGCTATAAGCCCGGCAAAAACGTCAGCCGCGCGAAGGATGACACGCTTTTTGCGTTGATTACGGGCATTGTGCGATTTGAAGACAAGGGTCAGAAGGGCCGCTTTATCAGCGTTTTGCCTGTGGAAGAAACGAAAGCGTCGCCTAAGACGACCTCTGCGTAGACGGCCTTCCTGAATCCCGGGTATTGCTTCCGTGGATGTGGTGGCTTCCCGTTCTGTTCCTTTGTATTTCCGGTAAGTGCTGGCGTATCCTTTCCCTGAGAACAAAAGAGGCACAGCAGTGTTTGTCGACGAAGCGAAGATCTTTGTGAGGGGTGGCAACGGCGGAAACGGCTGCGTCGCGTTTCGACGGGAAAAGTATGTGCCCCGCGGCGGGCCATCGGGCGGCGATGGCGGCAACGGCGGCGACATCTATATTGAGTCCACAGAGAATGACAACACGCTGCTGCGGTATCGCTACAATCGGGAATTCAAAGCGGATCGGGGGCGCCATGGCGAAGGCTCGAACTGCCATGGCAAATCGGGCGGAGATTTGATTTTGCAGGTGCCTGTTGGCACGGTCGTGTTTAACGAAGAAACCGGCGAGCAACTCCACGATTTTGTGGCGCCTGATGAGAGATATCTGGCGGCGCGCGGCGGCCGCGGCGGAAGAGGCAATGGAAATCCGCACTTTGTGCGGCCGTGGCATCAGGCGCCGCGAGAACACGAGGATGGCCAGCCAGGACAGGAGCGTCATCTGCGTTTGGAGCTGCGGCTTCTGGCGGACGTGGGACTGGTCGGATTTCCGAATGCCGGGAAATCGACATTTATCTCGCGCATTTCCGCGGCCCGGCCGAAGATTGCGGATTACCCGTTCACGACGCTTGAGCCGCACCTCGGCGTCGTCTCGGCCGATCCGGATGCCGCGCCGGGAACCGGCCGGACATTTGTCGTGGCGGACCTGCCAGGTTTGATCGAAGGCGCTCACGAAGGCGTCGGACTTGGGATTCGATTCCTGAAGCATATCGAGCGCACGCGCCTGATTGCGCATCTTGTCGACACGAGCGACGCGAATGACCGCGATCCGGTGCGCGACTTCGAGATTATCCAAAACGAACTGCGCGCCTTCAGCGAAGCGCTGCTTTTGAAGCCCGAGTTTGTTGTGGCAACCAAGCTTGATGCGACGACCAATCGCGAACGACTGGATCGCCTGCGGAACTTTGCGGAGCAGAAAAAGCTGCCATTTTTTGCGATATCTTCTGCGACCGGCGCAGGCGTCCAGCCGCTGGTGCGCGCCATGGCCGATGCATTGGATCGTCTACCGAGACCGCAGCGCTCCACTGGAGAGATCTCCGCAAAAGCGGAAGGACAGCTCGCACGAGGCATTCCCGAAGGAGTTGAGAGCGAAACGCTGCCCCATCCGGAGGAGCGTTGAGGTCGCGGCGAGGAATTCGTAAGCGCGGATCGCGCGCGATCGCAATCTTCGGCGGCACGTTTGATCCCATTCACAATGGCCATGTGGCGGTCGCGAAGGCAGCCGCGAAGCGTTTTCGTCTGGACGAGATTTATTTCCTGCCATCTTCACGGCCTCCTCATAAAAAGCCGCAGGAATTGGCTGGATTCGCTCATCGCTACGCAATGGTGTGCCTTGCGTGCGCCGGAAATTCGCGATTTGTGCCTTCGCTGGCCGAAGCGCCTCCAGAGACCGGAAAAGCGAATGTGTTTTATTCCATAGACACGGTCCGCTGTTTTCACCGGGAGCACACGCATGAGCAGATCTACTTCATCGTGGGTGCGGACTCGTTTCTCGAAATTTCGGCTTGGAAAAGTTATGAAGAGTTCCTCGACTCCTGCGATTTCATCATCGCAAGCCGGCCGGGATTCAAATTGGACAAGCTGCGAGAGGTGATTCCTCCGAAAATGCTGAGCGCCGCGAAGCCAGCTGATCGTGACGCGATTTCGCTGCGCAAATCGACTGCGTATTTGCTCACGGCTGTGTCCAGCTATGTCTCATCAACGGACATCCGCAGGCGGCGCAAGCGCGGCCAATCGATTCATGCCCTTGTGCCCGCGCCCGTGGAAGATTACATTCTTAAGCAGGCCCTCTACCGGTGAATCTGAACTCGTTACCTAATGCCATTGTTTGGGCCGTCGAAGCGGCCGAGGACAAAAAGGCGGTGGCGGTTACCGTTTTGAACCTCGCCGGCCTGGGTGCATTTGCGGAGTATTTCCTGATTTGCTCGGCGGAGAGCATCCGGCAGATCGAGGCCATCGGAGATGCCGTGGAGGAAAAGCTGCGAGCCCAAGGGATGCGTTTGCCACATCGCGAAGGCCGCGCAGGTACGGAATGGCTGCTGCTCGATTACGGCAATTTCGTGATCCACATCTTCAGCGAGAAAGCGAGATTGTTCTACGACATCGAACGGCTTTGGCGCGCCGCGAAGCGTGTTGATTTCGACGCCAGCCGGTCGGCGGTGCCGGGAACCGGGTCATGAGCGAGGCGCGCCTGGAATGGACCGGCTCTGATCCTGCGACTCAGCGATTGTTAGAAATCGCCGCGAAAGTTGCTGATACCTCGACGACCATTCTCATCACGGGCGAGAGTGGCACCGGCAAGGATCATTTGGCGCGATGGATTCACGAAGCTGGCGAGCGTCGTGATGCACCATTCCTCAAAATTGACTGCGCGAGCCTTCCCGCGGGGCTCGTGGAATCCGAGCTTTTTGGCCATGAGCGAGGTGCTTTCACAGGCGCGGTCGCCCGCAAGCCAGGCCGGTTCGAACTCGCGCAAAAGGGCACAATCGTTCTCGATGAAATAGCTGCGCTCGCGCCCGGCGTGCAATCGAAGTTGTTGCGCGTGCTCGAAGAACGGAAATTTGAGCGCCTCGGCGGCACGGATACTCTCGAGATGGACGCCCGGCTTATCGCACTGACGAACGCGGATCTCGAACGTGCCGTGCGGAGTGGTTGTTTCCGCGAGGACTTGTATTTCCGGCTGAACGTTCTCGTCCTGCCAATTCCGCCGTTGCGCGAACGGGGAACCGACATTCGCTTGCTGGCAGAACATTTCCTTGCGCGCTTTGGCCCTGTGCACGGGCATGCCGGCGCGAAGATTGATGCGGCCGCGATGCGCGCGTTGGAAGTTTACTCTTGGCCTGGGAATGTGCGCGAGTTGAAGAATGCCGTCGAGCACGCGCTGATTTTCGCCAAGAGCGACACGCTGTGCCGGGAAGATTTTCCGGCGATTCTGCAGGCAGCAAGCAGCGCAATGGACAGCGGTGGACAACTCGCCTCACTGGAAGAGCTAGAGAAGGAAGCGATCCGCGCGACGCTCGACGCCACGCACTACAAAATCGCGCGAGCCGCGGAAATCCTTGGAATCAGCCGCAAGACGCTGCTCGAAAAACGCAAGAAATACGGCCTCGTCTGAGAGATCGAGCGAAACATCTGATTTGCTCGGCACGAAAATGAAAATACGCTTCGTCCTGCTCGGCCGGACTCGCCGCCCGGAGATTCGCGCGCTGATGGATGACTACGTCGCGCGAATTCGCCATTACGCGGAAATGGAAATCACAGAAATTCGCGCGCCGAACCAGACGTCCTTGCACAAGCTGAAAATCGATCCCAGCGCGACGACCGTCTTGCTCGACGCGGCGGGCAAGCAATTCACTTCCACAGAGTTCGCGCACTGGCTGGGAAGTCTGCGCGACCGGGGCGTGCGCGAAATTGTTTTTTTCTGCGGCGATGCCGAGGGCTTTCCAAAAGAGATACGCTCCGGAGCGAAAAACCGAATTTCGCTTTCGACGCTGACCATGCCGCATGAGTTCGCGCGAGTGGTGCTCGCCGAGCAAATCTACCGCGCGTTTGCGATTCTGGCTGGCCATCCTTATCCGAAATAAGCTGATTCGGCAAAAGCAATTTGCGAGAATAGCGCATATGTCCATTCGCATAATCCACGACGCGCACGCGCCGACCGCATCAGTGGAATTGATGATCACGCGGCCATTAGAGGACTATGACCTCATCGAGATCGAAGCGCCGACGCCGCGCGATGTCGATCCCATGCTGGCTTCGCAGGGATTCAAGGACTTGATTGACGAAGCGCGCGCGATTCTGGAGCGGGAGTTCGCCGACCATGGCCTTAAGATCGAACAACTCACTGGCGCGATTTGTCACGACAATGGCGCTCATCGGCCGGGAATCTGGATCGTGGTGCGCGAGACTGGCAGCGAACAAAATGAGATGTCTTCTGAGGCTCGTGCGCGTGTGGCCGGTGCCGCGGAATCTGTGCGAACGAATTTAGGGACTTCCTGAAGAAGACGCGCGTGTCGTCTCATTCGCCTTTTGCGGATGACTGTCTGCAAATTGTGCCTCGAATGCTTGACGTTTTCTGTGCCAGCGGCCAGACTGGTGAAATATCCTGCGAGGTGAAATGCCGGAAGGGAAAGGCCTGCTGATCGTTTATACCGGGCCGGGCAAGGGCAAGACGACCTGCGCTCTCGGGACGGCGTTCCGCGCGGTGGGCCAGGGGCTACGCGTGCTCATGGTGCAGTTTATCAAGGGCTCATGGCATTATGGCGAGCTCGACGCTGCAAAAATGCTGGGCGACGACAAATTCGAGATACGTCCCATGGGCCGCGGGTTCATCAAGATCGGCGGAGCGGAAACGGATCCGGAAGATCAGAAGTTATGCGAAGAATGCTGGAATTACGGCCGCGAGCAGATTTACAGCGGCAAATATGATCTGGTGATTCTGGACGAAATCAACTATGTAATCAGTTATAAGATTCTCGATCCGGAAAAAGTCGTCGGGGCGCTGGCAAAGCGGCCTGGCCATGTTCACGTTATCTGCACCGGACGGAATGCCCATCCGAAATTGGTGGAACTGGCAGACTTGGTGACGGAAATGCGCGAAGTGAAGCATCCGTACACCAAAGGAATTCTTGCACAGCGCGGAATCGACTACTGAACGGGAAAGTTTTCCGACTATGGCCTGGTTCAAAAAGGAAAACAAGCCGACCGAAACGCCGCCCAGTGAAGAGCGGCGCGTGAAGACGGAAGGTCTGTGGGTAAAGTGCGAGAACTGCCGCGCCATTATCTGGAAAAAAGACCTCGAAGCGAATTGGGAAGTTTGCCCCAAATGCGAGAATCATTTCCGGCTCGACGCCAAACGACGTCTTGAGCTTCTGCTGGACGATGGCAAATGGACCGAATACGACGCAGACCTGGCGTCGACCGATCCGCTGAAATTCGTCGACACGAAACCTTACTCGAAGCGGTTGCGGGAAGCGCAGGACAAGCTGGGCATCAACGATGCCGTGATCAGCGTTGAAGGCCGCATGAATGGGCGCCCGGTGAACTGTTGCTCGATGGAATTTGCCTTTGCCGGTGGCTCGATGGGAGCGGTGGTCGGAGAAAAGGTCACGCGCGCGGCGGAGCGTTCCGCCGAACGCAAGATGCCGCTCATTATCGTTTCCTGCTCGGGCGGCGCGCGCATGCAGGAGGGCATGGTGAGCCTAATGCAGCTCGCCAAAGTCTCCGCCGCTCTCGCGCGGCTGGATGAATCACGCGTCCCGTACATCTCCATCCTCACCGATCCCACAACCGGTGGCGTAACAGCAAGTTTTGCCATGCTCGGGGATTTGAATATCGCCGAACCTGGCGCATTGATTGGCTTCGCAGGACCGCGCGTCATTGAACAAACCATCCGGCAAAAGCTGCCCGAAGGCTTCCAGCGCGCCGAATTTCTGCTGTCTCATGGTTTCCTCGATGCGATAGTGCACCGCAAGGATCTGAAACGCTATGTCTCGCGCTCCCTCGATTTCTTCGTCGGGTAATGTGAACTACGAAAGAGCGGTCCGAATGCTCCTCGCCCTCGGCAAGGAGCTCGCAGCGCCGCGGCAAGCGCATGTCCAGAAATTCGACCTCGAAAATATTCGTGTTCTCTCGAAGCATCTTGGCGCTCCGCATCGCGCCGTGCCCTCAGCGCACATCGCCGGGACAAATGGCAAGGGCTCCACGGCGGCAATGCTGGAATCGATTTTGCGGGCAGCGGGCCTTTCAACAGGGTTGTTTATTTCGCCCCATCTGGAACGCATCAACGAGCGGATTCAATTCAATGGCGAATCAATTTCCGACGAAGAATTTGCAGGAGTATTTTCCACAGTGCAATCGGCCATCGAGACTCTGCTAGCGTCCGGCCAGCTTGCCGCCCATCCCACTTTCTTCGAGTGCATGACCGCTATGGCTTTCGCAGCGTTCGCGCGGCGGCCGGTGGATTTTGCGGTGTACGAAGTCGGTATGGGCGGGCGGTTGGATTCGACGAACATTCTGGAGCCGCAAGTCGCCGTAATCACGCAAGTGGACATGGACCATGAAAATTTCCTGGGCCATTCCATTGCCGAAATCGCTGCGGAGAAGGCCGGGATTATCAAGCCCGGAGGCTGGGTGGTCAGTTCAGCGGAGCGGCCGGAAGCTCGCGCCGTGATTGCACGCCGCGCGGCAGAGCTCGATGCGCGTCTCGTAGAAATCGATTCGGCGTGGAGGATCGAATCGGCAAATGATTTGGACGGATTTTATCGCGTGACGGCAACGCCGGCGAATTCGAATAAGCAGCTCAGCTTGAAAATTCCCCTGCGAGGAAAATTCCAGATACGCAATGCGCTAGCCGCAGCGACAGCGGCGCAACTCTTGGCTGCGCGGGGATTTTCCATCAGCGACGAAGCAATCACGCGGGGCATTGAGAACGCTCGCTGGCCCGGCCGGCTGGAGCGTCTTTGCGAAGAGCCTTTCATCTATTTTGACGGCGCACACAATCCGGCCGCCGCGCGCGAACTTGCTGCTTTCTGGCAGGAACACCTCACCGGGAAACGCGTTTGGCTCGTTTACGGAGCAATGCGCGACAAAGCCGTCGACGAAATAGCAGGCTTGCTGTTCCCCCTGGCTTATGAGGTCATCTTCACGGAACCTTCCCAGGGCCGATCGATTTCCGCTCCACTGCTAGCGGAAATGACGTCACACCTCGCGCGTCGCTGCCGAATCGTACCTGACCCCACGGAGGCGTTTGATGAGGCGATTTCTTCTGCGGCATCCGATGACGCAATATTTGTGACGGGTTCTCTTTATTTGGTTGGCGCCCTGCGCGAACATGCGAAGCGCCGTTCGAAACTGAACGCATCGACCATTTCTACATCGCTCGACTTAAAATAAACTGTTTCCGCATTCGAGCTGTCGCAAATCGAAATGCAAATTCTACTCATCGTCCCTCGCGAAATTATATCAATTGACACTCTTCTTCCCAATATCGGACACGCAATCCCAATGATGGACATCCATAGAACCATGAAAATCCAGATTCAAATTAGAGGTTAGTAATTATTGTGGACCTATAACGATTTTGGCGAATTTGTAGGCAACAAAAATGCATTTTTTGCGTCTAATGAGCTTGTGAGGGAATTCAGTATGCAGCCACAGGAGCGGCAACAAAGTTTGGAAACTTTCGGTCGTGGACCGATATTTCTTTCTGAGGCACTTTCACGCTGTCCCAAGAAGATGTGGCTGTATCGGCCCTCGGCCGATCGCTGGAGTATCCACGAGATTATTCTGCATTTGGCAGACAGCGAGGCTGAATCTTACATTCGTTGCCGTCAATTCATCGCCGAACCAGGCTTAGACGCGGCAGCGTACGACCCTGCTGCTTGGGCCAACATGCTGGGCTATTTCCACCAGAGCACACGGGAAGCCCTGGGATTGATTGTTCGCCTCAGGCGCATGACCTATCAAGTCCTTCGTTATCTTCCGGACGGCGTCTGGGAACACACAGCGAATCATTCGAAAAAAGGCACGCTGACGCTTGACGAATGGCTGAAAATGCAGGCGCGCCACATCCCGCATCACGTCGAGCAGATTCGCCAGAACCATTCTCTCTGGCTGAAGACACATCAACCCCGCAAACCGGCGACGCACCCGGCCGCTCCTCTCGAAATGAAGGAAAACGTGCTTGCGCCCTTCGCGCAGGTCATGGAGTTCGCTGACTGAGATTGTTCACCTACTTAGGGATTTCTCGTGCCGAATAGCAATCTCTTCGCGCGGGCAGACGGTCAGGTTTAAAATCTCCCGAAGGCAATATGGCAGATTCGCAGAGCTGCGATGTTGCGGGTCCGCAAGGCGCTCACCCCATCCTATTTCTTCATGGAATGCGCGTCACGCGGCGCATGTGGCAGCCGCAAATGGAGCGGCTGGCCGATGAATACCGCGTTGTCGCTATGGATCTGCCCGGACATGGCGCGTTGAAAGCCGTCCCTTTCCAAATGGATGGCGCCGTGCGAGAAATTGCGCGAGTGATTGATCAAGAAGATAGAGGTCGCGCGCTAGTCGTCGGACTGTCACTCGGTGGTTACGTTGCCATGGAATTCGCCGCGACACACCCAGAAAAAGTGACCGGACTCGTTGTGGCAAGCGCAACTGTCGAGCCTCGCGGCTGGCATGCCGTGCCGTATCAAATCGCCGCTTTGCTGATGGCCAAGCTGCCGGCCTCGTGGCTCGACTGGATCAGCAGGACATTTTTCCTGCTCTTTTACGGCACGCAGCGTGCTGAACCTCTGATTGCACCGGGCTTTTTCATGCGCGGGGCGTCCCAGGGCCTGCGCCAGATATTCGGGAAAGAATTCTGTTTCAGACTTGCCTTGTTTCCCGGACCAGTTTTGTTGCTAAACGGAAAGCGGGATCTTGGTTTCCGGTTGAATGAGCGAAAATTTCTGGCCGCTGCGCAGCACGGCAAGCTCGAAGTGATCCCAAAGGCTTTCCATCTGTCGAATATTGATCAGCCCGAAGCTTTTTGCGATGCCATCCGGCGTTTCGCGACGTCTATCGCATGGTAGTTTTGCAGACATCTCCACAGCTTCGTTGAGTTGCCGCCGGTAAATGCCAATGGTAGGATAAAATGGTTATGCCAGCCCAATCGATTGCCGAAAGGCAGCTTGCCCCGCGCGTGGGTGTCCCGTATCGTACACACGATGAAGAAGTTAGAGGAAGTCGTGGAAAATACGACACTTACCTCAAGTCCATCGAGCGGGCGGGCGGATCGCCAGTCGAAATCTCTCTCAGCTTACCCACACAAGAGCTTCAGGAGCTGGCACGCACTCTGGATGCTGTCCTTCTTCCCGGAAGCCCGGCGGACGTTGACCCGTCGCTCTATCACGAGCTGCGCGACCGCGAATCCGCCGCAGCCGACCCGAATCGCGAACGCACGGACATTGCGCTGCTCGAACATGCCTTTGGTGAAGGCAAACCGATTTTGGCGATTTGTTACGGCGTGCAGATTCTAAACGTCTATCTTGGTGGAAGTTTGATCCAGGATATTTCGGGCGAACTGCATAGCCCGATCGAACACGCCTGGAAGGGACGAGATAAGGGCAAGCCTGAGCCATTTCATTTGGCCCGGCTGGAGGAAGATTCACGATTTGCAGAGCTCGCGGGCGCATCCGCAGTGCGCCTGAACAGTTCGCATCATCAGTCAGTTCGTGACTTGGGCAAGAATCTTCGCATTGTCGGGCGTGCGCCGGATGGCGTGGTTGAAGCCGTGGAATGGGTTGGCGACGGGAATTGGGTCATGGGCGTTCAATGGCATCCGGAGCGAATGGCGGATGATACGCTGGCGCACGCTCTCTTTCAGGAGTTGATTGCCGCAGCGCGCGAAGTGGCTGTTCGCGATTAGTTGAGGCATCAAAGGCCAGAGATACATTTTTTTTGCAATAACGAAAAGTTGAATCAAAGGAATTCATCCGGGGAGAATCATGATTTCTCTGGCGGGAAAAGCAGCGCTGATTACTGGCGGCTCGCGAGGCATCGGCGCCGCAACGGTGCGCAGATTCGCCCAGGCTGGTGCAGATGTAGTCTTCAATTATCACAAGAATAAGGAAGCCGCCGAACAATTACAGCAGGAGGCGCGCAAGCACGGCACGCGCATCGAATCATTCAAGGCCGATCTGGGAAAAGTGGCCGAGGGGAAAAAACTGGCGGAATTTGCGCGCGATCGGCTGGGCCGCTTGGACATCCTCGTTGCCAATGCGGGCATCTGGAATGCAGAGGATATATCGATTGCCAGGATGTCGGAGCGCGAATGGGACGAAATGATGCGCGTCAATTTGAAAAGCATTTATGCTGCGATTCGCTATGTTGTCCCACATATGATCGCGCAGAAAAGCGGGCGCATCATCGCCATCAGCTCCACGGCGGGCCAGCGCGGTGAGTCCTTCCACTCTCACTATGCCGCGTCGAAAGGCGGAATCATCAGCCTCGTAAAGAGTCTTGCCACAGAGCTCGGGCGTCATAACATTCTTGTAAACTGCGTGGCTCCTGGATGGGTGGACACAGAAATGTCGGAGTCCGTATTGCACACGAAAAAAGGCTGGAAATTCGCGACTAGCGTGATTCCGCTGGGCCGTCCCGCAACAGCGGAAGAGATTGCCGGGCCGATTTTGTTTCTCGCTTCCGATCTCGCCACGTTCATGACTGGAGAAATCTTGAATGTCAATGGAGGCGCCGTCCTGTGCGGTTGATGCGCCGCCCAATTTCGCTGCTGGCCATCTCCACGGCGATCGTTTGCGCGGCCTGCGTTCCTGCCCGCGCGCAAGATGATGCACAAATCCTGATGCCCGAGCAGAGCGCGGCGAAAGCCAGACAATTGCTTCAGCAGACGATACAAGCTCTGGGAGGCAACGCATACCAGGATGTGAAAGATTCAAGTTGCACGGGCTATCTCGGACAGTTCGGCCATTCCGGAGCGCTGCAATCGTATGATCAATTCTGGGATTTCGTGAAGTTTCCCGATAAGGATCGCACGGAGTTCTCCAAGAAACGCAATATCATTCAAATATTCAATGGTAATCAGGGCTGGGTCCTCGATCGCGGAGGCGTCAGTGACGCCGATGCCAGCCAGATCAAGGACAACGAGAGTCAGTTGCAGACGGATCTGGATTACATCCTGCGGTATCGCATGAAAGAACCCAACATGATTTTCCGCTACGACGGGCCTGACGTCGTAGACCTGAAAGAAGCGGACTGGGTTGAAATCGACGATCCTCAGGGGCACCAAATCCGCATCGCCATCGGCCGCTTGGATCATTTGCCGATTCGCAAAGAGGTTGATTCGCGCGATCCCATCACGCACATGCGCCTCGAAGAGGTCGATTACTATTCGAATTTTCATTTTGTCGATGGCGTCATGATGTACTTCGACCAAACCCATATGCGCAATGGGCTAAAGATGTTCACGGTTTCCTACATTCCGGACGGCTGCAAATTTAATACCGGCCTTCAGGATTCTCTGTTCACCAAGGCATCGCTGGACGAGCGCTGGGCAAAGGTCGGCAAGAAGAGCAAGAAGGACAAAGCCAAAGAAGCCAAGGCGAAAGACGCCTCCGGACCGTAGAAACACCGTCTACTCAATCAATTTCCTCGTTCAAATTTGCTGCGATTTGATTCTCACTTCCACCGCCTTTAGGTTTTTCGTTTCCGAGCGGATGCCGGGTATAATCGCAAGATGCCAAGGAAGCATAGCAAACCGCAGATACGCAGCACGACGGTGCTGTGCGTGCGAAAAGACAGTCACGTCGTGATGGCCGGCGACGGACAGGTGACGCTTGGAGAGGGCGTCGTGAAGCACAACGCCAAAAAGATTCGCCGCCTCTTCAGCGACAAGATTCTAGCGGGATTTGCGGGAAGCACCGCGGACGCGCTTTCCCTTTTCACGCGCTTTGAGAACAAACTGCAGGAGTTTCATGGCAATCTCGCGCGTGCCGCGGTGGAGTTGTCCAAGGAATGGCGCACGGACCGTTCGCTGCGGCATTTGGAGGCGCTGCTCATCGTTGCGGATGCGAAGTCCACGTTTCTTTTGAGCGGCAATGGCGATGTCATCGAACCCGATGATGGCATCTGCGCCATCGGCTCCGGCGGGCCTTATGCTCTCTCAGCGGCTCGCGCTCTGGCGAAGCACACGAAAATGAGCGCCAAAGACATCGCTCAGGAAGCCATGCGTATCGCGAGCGAAATCTGCATTTTTACGAACGCAAATTTCACCGTCGAAGAGTTGTGAGCGAACAGGCAGGCCAGAGGCCGTGAGTGAAAAGGGCAAGGACGAAAAGAATATGGTGATTTATCTCAATGGTGAGTCGCCTGCGGCGGAGCCAGAACCGATGCCGTCATTTGACGAGCTGACGCCGCGAGAAATCGTCGCCGAGCTCGACAAGTACATCGTGGGCCAGACTCCGGCGAAACGCGCCGTGGCGGTCGCGTTGCGAAACCGCGTGCGCCGGCAGAAACTACAGCCCGAAATGGCCGAAGATATTCTCCCCAAGAATATCCTCATGATCGGGCCGACCGGCGTGGGAAAGACAGAAATCGCGCGGCGGCTCGCGCGTCTCGCCGGATGCCCGTTCGTGAAGGTCGAAGCCTCGAAATACACTGAAGTTGGCTACGTGGGCCGCGACGTGGAATCCATGGTGCGCGACCTTGTGGAGGTAGCCATCGACATGGTCCGCGAGGAAAAACTGGACGAAGTAGCCGAACGCGCCGAACAAGCGGCAGAAGAACGCTTGCTCGATTTGCTGCTGCCCTCTTCCCCGCCTCCTCCAACAATCGAGGGCTCCACGCCAGCCGTGGAAGCCCAGCACAAAGAGGCTGCGCAGCGCACGCGCGAAAAGCTGCGCGCCCAGTTGCGCGAAGGAAAGCTGGACCAGCGCATGGTCGAGGTGGAAGTTCGCGAGCGCATGACGCCGGCGTTCGAGATCGTTTCAAGCCAGGGCGTGGAAGAAATGGACATCAACGTCAAGGACATGCTCTCCGGCATCTTTGGCCAGCAGAAAAAGAAACGCAAAATGACTGTTGCCGAAGCCTACGATTACTTGATCCAGGAAGAAGAAAATAAGCTGCTCGACATGGATCAGGTGACGCGCATCGCCGTCGACCGTACCGAGCAAATGGGCATCCTTTTCATTGACGAGGTCGACAAAGTCGCCGGACGCGAATCCGGCCACGGACCGGATGTGTCGCGCGAAGGCGTGCAGCGCGACATCCTGCCGATCGTCGAAGGCACCACGGTCAATACGCGCTACGGCATGGTGCGCACAGACCACATCTTGTTCATTGCTGCGGGCGCATTCCATACCACGAAACCCTCCGACCTGATTCCTGAACTGCAAGGGCGCTTTCCGATTCGTGTCGAGTTGAGTTCGCTCACGGAAGCGGATTTCGTCCGCATCTTGACCGAGCCGAAGAACGCGCTGATTAAGCAGTACATCGCCTTGCTCGATACCGAAGGATTGAAAATGACTTTCAGTGACGATGGCGTGGCGGCAATCGCGCGATTTGCCGCTCTCGTCAACGAGCAGACGGAAAACATCGGCGCACGGCGCCTGCACACGATTCTTGAGAAAGTTCTTGAAGAGATTTCGTTTGAAGCTCCGGACATGAAGAAGCGCAGCCTGAAAATCGATGCGGCTTATGTGCAAAAGCAGCTCACCGACATTGTCAAGGATCAGGACCTCAGCCGTTATATTCTCTGAAGCGTGCGAATTTCGCTGATGGAGATTCGATCCTCGGAAGAAAATCCGGATACGCTTGCCCGCAAAGCGTCGCTTTTCTCAGATCATCGAGTATCTGTTGCGTTTTTTTCGCTCTGCGTTTGCCTCGCAGGCTGCGCTGCCCCGGGAGCGCCGGTTGCGCGGCGCCCTGCCGCGCCAAAGGCGATCACGGACCTTGCCGTGCGCCAGTCGGGAGACGCCGTTGTTCTGGAATTCACTCTGCCCGCGGAAACGGTTCAGGGGAACCCGCTCAGAAAGACGCCGGAAATCCAAGTTTTTCGGGGCTTTTTACCGGGCGGCGCTTCTTCGCCGTCTTCAGAGAATGTGTTTGCCTCATCTTCTTTGCGGCCCGCAGTCAAAATTCCTCCTGAAATGTCCGCGCAATATCGCGCGGGGAATCAATTTCAGTTTCGCGATGCATTAGCGCCCGCCGACATTGCCGCGCACACCGGAGGAAATGTTTTCTACATGGTTCGCACACGGATTTCCGGCCACGCCTCGGCTGATTCAAACGTCGCGAGTGTCCGCATTTTTCCGGCGCCTCAGCCAATTCAGGACTTGCGCGCGGAAGTTACACGATCGGCAATCAAACTCTCCTGGACTGCGGTGCCAATTCCCTCGGCAGGTTCGCTGCCCGCCGGCTCGGTCCTTTATCGAATATTTCGCTCAAGCAACGTTGCGAATCCACCGACGAACGCTTCGCCATCTAGTTCGAATACACAAGGCATAGCGGCGTCGCTTCCGTTCGGCCAGATCGCCGAAACAAATTCCCCCTTCTATAACGACACAGGTTTCAAATTTGGCGAGACGTACGCGTATTACGTGGTCAGCGTGGCGAAATTTGAAGATATGTCGGTCGAATCCGAGGAATCGGCGACAATCGAAATAACTCCGCGGGATACCTTTGCTCCCGAGGTGCCTAACGACCTCGTTGCCGCGGTGGTTTCGAATGCCGGAACCAACGCGTTGGAAGTTGACCTCTCGTGGGCTATTTCGGGGGAAAGCGGTATTGCAGGCTACAATATCTATCGCAGCCAGACCGAAGCGGGGGCCGGAACACGCCTCAATAGCAGCCTGTTGCTTACCCCTGTGTTTCGCGATATCTCAGCACTGCCGGAACAGCAATACTTTTATCAGGTCACAGCCGTGGATAGCTCCGGAAACGAAAGCGCGCCAAGCGCTCCGGTGGCTGTAACGATTCCGGTACCAAACGATAAGGAGGAATGATGGGCCAATTCTTTGCGCGATTCTGCTGCGCAATCGATTTCCATCCCGCCCGATGAAACTTTGCCGCTTCCAAATTTCAGATTACGAGAGTAGTGCACCGGAGCATGCCGGTGCTCGCGCGCATTACGGAATGATTGAAGGCGATCAGGTTGTTGAGATTCTCGGACCATTTGAGCCGCGTCAAAAAACTGGAAAAAACTGGCAACTAGCGAGCGTAAAACTCCTGGCGCCTTCCGAACCCTCGAAAATCGTCTGCGTTGGAAGGAATTACGCGGAACATGCCGCGGAACTCGGCAGCGATGTCCCCAGGGAGCCGCTTATTTTCCTGAAGCCTCCTTCCGCGATACTCGCGCCGGAAGACCCTATTGTGCTCACGCCGCTTTCCGAACGTGTGGATTATGAAGGCGAACTCGCCATCATTATCGGAAAGCGCTGCGCCCGCTTGAAACCGTCCGACGACGTTCGCCCCTACATCCTCGGCTATACCTGCTTGAATGATGTCACCGCCCGCGACCTGCAAAAAAAGGATGTACAGTTCACGCGCGCCAAGGGCTTTGACACCTTCTGCCCCTTTGGCCCAGTGTTGGAAACGGACCTCGATTTAACCACGGCGATGGTCGAAACCTTTGTTAACAAAAAGAAACGGCAAGCCGCGCGCATCGCGGAAATGATTTTTCCCGTAGATGTTATAATTCGATGGATTTCGCAAGTCATGACGCTTCTGCCCGGCGACGTAATTGCCACAGGGACTCCATCAGGTGTCGGGCCACTCGTTGCAGGCGATGTCGTCGAAGTCAGCGTGGGCGGTATTGGCACGTTGCGGAACAGAGTTGTTGCGGCTGATTGATCGCCGAATGTGGGTGCGCGAATTGAACTTGCGAAAGACGTGCGCGGGCCGCTGAAGGAAAAGCCGCCCGGCGCAAAGGCATTCGTTGAAACACCTGATTGCAGACTGGCATGAAATCGCCTACGCCGTCGTTGCCGTGTTGTTCATTGCAGCGGCGGCCGTTGCTCTGAAATTCGGCCGTGGGAAGGATTTTGCGGAAATCGAGCGCGAGCGGCGCTCGTATGTCAATCGCGTGGGGCGCATCGTCGACGGCCAGGTCCTGGAAATTGTGGAAAAAGCTTCGGAATCCGAGGCCGCTTCGAGCGCGGCCTTAATGGGCAAGCGCCACAGGAAAGGAAATGCTGGTAATCATAGACTCCTCCTTTATACCTATTCGATTTCCGGAGTCACCTACGAGGCGGCGCAGGACATCACTGGACTCGAAGAGCGCGCATGCCTCGAACGCGTCGTCGCCGGCCAGCCCGTGGGCGTGAAGTACGACCCCGCGAATCCCGGCAATTCGATCTTACTCGCGGACGATTGGTCTGGATTGAGTTAATTGCCTTCAGCGCGATTCGATCCTGAAACGCTTGCGACCAATCAATCGATGATCAATGACAATGATCAATAATTTGCCTCCACTCACCTCAAGGCAAGTCGGCAAGCAAATACTCTCGGTCGCGCTCGGCCTCGCGATTCTTCTTAGTGCGGTTGCACTCTTGCTTGAGGCCACGGTGCGTGTCATCGCGATGAGTTCTCCTGTCATTCGAGTCCTTGCTGGAACGGCGGATGTAGTGTTCGGAACCGGCTTGCTCATGCTCGCAATCTACCTCACCGTGCGCACGTTTGTTTTTCTCGCAGCTGCGCAGAAATAATTTTCTCGTTCTCACCTTGCCGCGCCCGCCCGGCTGTGGCACGCTAACCCTCCGGCTATGAACATGAGAAAACATCATCACGACCCGCTTGAGGAATTGCGGCGGCGCAGCGCCGAGGCGGAAGCTGGCGGAGGCGCGGCTCGCCGCGAGCGCGAACACAAAGAAGGCAAGCTCAGCGCGCGCGAGCGAATCGAACTGCTCCTGGATGAAGGCTCGTTCGAGGAGCTCGACAAGTTCGTCAAGCATCGTGGCACGGATTTCGGCATGGCCGACCAGCGCCCCTCGGGCGACGGATTTGTTTCCGGCTTTGGCCGCATCGATGGCCGCCTGATTTACGTTTTTGCGCAGGATTTCACCGTGTTTGGCGGGTCTCTCTCCGAAGCCAACGCCGGAAAAATCTCGAAGATCATGAAGCTGGCCATGAACAATGGCGCGCCCGTCATCGGCTTGAATGATTCGGGAGGCGCGCGCATCCAGGAAGGAGTGATGTCTCTGGCCGGCTATGCGGATATTTTTCTGCTCAATACGCTCGCGAGCGGTGTCGTTCCGCAGATTAGCGCCATCATGGGCCCTTGCGCCGGCGGCGCGGTCTATTCGCCGGCCATCACCGATTTCGTTTTCATGACCGAAAAGACCTCGTACATGTTCGTCACCGGACCCGACGTCATCAAGACCGTCACGCATGAGGAAGTCACCAAGCACGAGCTCGGCGGCGCGATGACGCATAATGCCAAAAGCGGCGTCGCGCATTTTGTCGCGCACGACGACAAAGAATGCCTGGCGATGATTCGCGAGCTTCTCAGTTTCCTACCGTCGAACAACCTCGACGACGCTCCGCGCCGCACCACCAACGACCCTGCCAACCGCGCCGACACCGCGCTCGATTCCATCGTGCCCGAGGATCCGATGCAGCCCTACGACATAAAGGGCGTGATTCATGCCATCGTCGACGACAACTATTTTTTCGAAGTGCACGAGCATTTCGCGAAAAATATCGTGGTCGGATTTGCTCGCCTGGATGGCCAGCCAGTGGGAATCGTCGCCAATCAGCCTGCGTTTCTGGCCGGCGTGCTGGATATCAACGCATCCGTCAAAGGCGCTCGTTTCGTTCGTTTTTGCGACGCATTTAATATCCCGCTGGTCACCTTCGAGGACGTGCCCGGTTTTTTGCCCGGCACGCAGCAGGAATTCGGCGGCATTATCAAGCACGGTGCGAAGTTGCTTTTCGCCTTTGCGGAAGCCACGGTGCCGAAAATCACGGTGATTACGCGCAAGGCTTATGGCGGCGCCTATTGTGTCATGTCGTCGAAGCACATTCGCACGGACATCAATTTCGCCTGGCCCACGGCGGAAATCGCCGTGATGGGTCCCGAGGGCGCGGTCAACATCGTTTATCGACGCGAAATCGAACAGGCGCCGGAGTCTGATCGCACGCGCCTGCGGGAGGAAAAGGTCGCTGAGTTCCGCGAACGGTTTGCGAATCCCTACGTCGCAGCCGAGCGCGGCTATATCGACGCCGTCATCAAACCTTCCGAGACGCGCACGAAGCTTATCGCCGCGCTCCGCTCGCTCGAAAATAAGCGAGACACAACTCCACGGAAGAAGCACGGCAATATTCCTCTTTGACCATGTTCAAAAAAATTCTCATCGCCAATCGTGGTGAAATCGCCGTGCGCATTCTGCGCGCGTGCCGCGAAATGGGAATTCCCGCCGTGGTCGTTTACAGCGACGCCGACCGCGCCTCGCTTCACGTTCGGTTGGCGGACGAGGCCTATCGCATCGGCACAGCTCCCTCGCGCGAGAGCTATCTGGTCATCGATAAAATCATAGGCGTCGCGCACTCCTCCGGATGCGACGCGCTGCACCCGGGCTACGGGTTCCTCGCCGAAAATCCGCGCCTCCCGCGCGCTTGCGCCGATGCGGGCATCGCCTTCATCGGACCCACGGCCGCCGCCATGGAGCGTCTCGGCTCGAAAACAGCTGCGCGGCAGCTCGCGCGCGAAACCGGTGTACCCACCGTTCCGGGAACGCTCCATCCCATTGAGCAACTTGACGCGGCTCTCGAAAAAGCGCGAGAAATCGGGTTTCCCATCGTGCTCAAGGCCGTGGCGGGCGGTGGAGGCAAGGGCATGCGCCTCGTCGAACGGGAACAGGAACTGGGATCTGCCTGGCGCGATGCGGCTTCAGAAGCGACAAACGCCTTCGGCGATGGCCGGCTGTACCTGGAGAAGTTCCTCTTCCATCCGCGTCACATCGAAATCCAAATCCTCGGCGACGATCATGGCCACGTCATTTATCTTGGCGAACGCGAATGTTCCGTCCAGCGGCGCTATCAGAAGGTCATCGAGGAGGCGCCTTCGCCGATCATGACTCCCGATTTGCGCCGCGTCATGGGCGAAGCGGCTGTCGGCTTGGCGCGCGCGGGTGGCTATACGAACGCAGGAACTATGGAATTTCTGGTCGACGCGCAGCGCAATTTTTATTTCCTCGAAATGAACACGCGGCTGCAAGTCGAGCATCCCGTCACGGAATTGGTCGCGTCAGTTGATCTTGTGAAGCTGCAAATCGAAATCGCCGCCGGAAAACCGCTGCTTTTCAAACAAGAAGACGTCCAGTTGCGCGGTCATGCCATCGAGTGCCGGATTTACGCGGAAGACCCGGGCAACAACTTTTTCCCGTCGCCGGGAAAGATTCTCGGCCTTCGCGTTCCCTCCGGCCCGGGCATTCGCATGGACAATGGCGCTTATTCCGGCTGGGTCGTGCCGACGGATTACGACCCCATGCTCGGCAAATTGATTGCCTCGGGCAAAGATCGCGCGGAAGCCATTGCGCGGCTGCAGGGTGCGCTCGGCGAATATTACGCACGCGGAATCAAGACGAATATCGGCCTTTTTCGACGGATTCTTTCCGAGCCTGAATTCCTCCGCGGGGAAATCTACACGAAATGGCTCGACGAATTGCTCGCTAGGCCGGCGGCAGGACAGCCAGAGTTTGGCAAGCACAGAGCCGGCGCGGCGCTCGCGGAAGACGCCGCCGCTTTAGTTGCTGCTTTTTGGTATGCAAATCACGACGCTATTCCAAACAAACCTGCGAATGGTTCGCCGGAAACTCCCTCGCGATGGAAAATCCAGGGTCGGCAAGATCAATTAGCCGGCATTCCCGAGCGCTGATGAAACTTAATGTAAAAATAGGCCGCCGCGATCGGACCGTGGAAATCGCCCGTAACGGTGAAAAAGTGCTAAATTTTCTCGATGGTCGCGAGGTCGCAGCGGATTTGGTTGAGGTGCAGCCGGGAGTCTATTCCGTTCTTATCGGAGGGCAGGCATTCGAAGCGAGCGTCACGGCCGATTCAACAAGCTCTCGCGTCATGATTGGCGAACACGAATTTCCCTTTGAAGTTGTCGATCCCCGGCGATGGAATCGCGGCCGCCGCGGAGTGGCCGGAGCGGAAGGGAAGCAGTCCATAATCGCGCCTATGCCGGGAAAGATTGTGCGCCTCTTGGTCAAGAATGAAGATTCGGTGGAAATCGGGCAAGGCCTGATCGTTGTCGAAGCGATGAAGATGCAAAATGAAATCAAATCGCCGAAAGCCGGAAAAATCGAACGCCTCGACGTGAAAGAAGGTCAGGCAGTGAATGCCGGAGAAATTCTCGCTGTAATCGCCTGAAACCGAGCAAATAAATCTGCAGGAAAAAACTCACGCTTCAAATTGAAACCGTTCGTTTCGCTAGTTGCCCGCGTCGTCGCTCGGAAGCTTGCCCGCCGATTCGAGAACTTCCTTGGCGAGATAATTGACCACATGCGCCTGGTCGCGCGCCGAGCTCACATAGGCTTCACGGAGCAATTGTTCTCGCCTGTTTTGCAGCGTCGTGCGGATCGATTGCTGCACCTGCGGATCGGAAAGCAAACGCTGCCCCGCCGGCTCGCGCGCAATCAGTTTGATGATGTGATAGCCGTCCTTGAGCTCGATCGGCTTGCTCACTTGTCCGGGCTGCAAAGCCAGCACAGCGGTCTTGAGGGCAGGATCGGTCTGATTGAGCGACGATTGCGGAATAAAGCCCAAATCGCCGCCGTTTGAGGAGTTGGTATCTTCGGAGTAGTCCATCGCTTCCTGGGCGAAATCCGCCCCGGCACCGAGCTGCTGTTCGATCATCGTCACTTTACGCTTCGCCTGCTCGGGAGTTGTGGCGTTGTCGTTTTTACGATTGTGAATTCCCGGGTCGGGGTGTGGAGTGACGACGATCTGCGCGACGTGGTACTGCGGCTCAGCCACGTTAAATTGCGCTTGGTTTTTCGCGTAAAAATCGGCCACGTCCGCGTCAGAGACGGTAATCTTCGCCACCACTTCCCGGTTCATCAGCTTTTGAATCGAAAGCTCGCGCCGAATTTCGTTCTTCAGGTCGTCCACTGTCAGGCTGCTTTCCTTGAGCTTACTTTGAAATTCATCCTCGGTGAAGGGTGCCTTTGACTGATTGAACTTGTCCTGGACTTCACTGTCCGTCGCGATCAAATTCAGCGTTTTCGCGCGTTGATACAAAAGCTCGTTGTCAATCAACTGATCGAGAATGCTCAGCTTGAGCGACAGCGCCTCGTCGTGCGACGGCACGGCGCCCTGCGCCTGCACTCTGCTGCGGTAGTATTTGTCGACCTCCGCGCGGTTGATCTCCGCTCCGTTCACCGTAGCCCACACGTTCTGGTTCGGAGCCTGCTGGCTCCTGCACGAAATCGTCAGAGCGCACGCCAGGAAGGCGGCGAAAAGAGCTGTTCGTTTCAACACGGAGGAACTCCTTCGATTGGCGAAATGGGAGGACAGGTTCAGGCAGCTTTCTTGACGCGCCCGGCTCGGATACACGCTGTGCACACGCGAATGTGTTTGCGCGCACCGCCGACGAGCGCCTTCACGCGGCGCAGATTCGGATTCCATCGGCGCCTCCGCAGGTTGTTCGCATGGCTCACAACATTTCCGTAGCTCGGCTTCTTGCCGCAAATTTCACATGCCAGTGACATGAATGCTCCAATTCAAAGGCTTTGCATTTAATGAAACTATAATCCTATCAGAGATTTGCCGCGCCGCAAAGTCACACGCTCGGCATAGCCTTCTCACATGAACAAAAACGGCTCCAGCAGGAACCGGAGCCGTTTTGAAATTCAGGTTGAAATTGCTTCGAACGACCTAGTCGCCTGCGACGGTTTCCGCCTCGGTGACTTCGCGTTTCGCAGCGTCGTGGCCGTTCGCCCCGTTGCCGTTCCCGTTTGCGCCCGTGATCTGCACAGGCTTGGTGCCGCCAGGCACAGCCTCCTTGATCGCCGAAAGCGTGCCAATTTGCACGACGCCCTCGGTCGTCGAAGGCTTCTTGAGGACCAATTCCTCGTAGATCGCGCGAACCTTGGCCGCCTCTTCCATGGCCTTGCGGCGGCGTGCGCGGTCTTCCTCGGCTGCGGTAAGAGGAATGTCGTGCTCGAGATGGCGAACGCGCGCGGCGTCAGCGGAGTCGACTTTGAGCGAATGCTCGTAATGCTCGAGGTTCACCTTCTTGCCCTTGGCGTAGATTTCGTGCCGACCGTGTTCCTTGTACCATTGCGCCACGGTCGCGTTCTTGTGCATGTTCTCGATGATCTTGCGCCAGCCAATTCCCGTGTTGTACGCGCAGAAAGAAATTTCGCCCTGCTGCGTCGCGTACGGGATGATGCACATCTCTGTGCGCCGGAAATCGTAGTTGAAAAGATCCTGGAACCACATGCCGGCGATAAACAGCATGTTCCACGGATCTTCGCTGCGGCGCTTCATGGCGTCTTCGTAGGTGCGGTTTGGATTGGTGCGCCCGTACTTTTTGTCCGAGTTCTCCGAAACGGCCCACGTCTTGTCGAACTTCTTCAGGATGTCCTTGATGCGCAGGTTCGGCGGCGCCTGGAACGGGCTGTAGTTCCTGAGCATCGCCAGCGCGAGCATGAACGCAGAAAACTTCTTGCCGCGAGCCGCATCGGTGATGGCGTTCACATCTTTTGCCAGTTGCGTGGCGTTCAAGAAGCGGGAAATCGGCGCCCACTCCTTGGTTTCCTTGTGAACCATCAGTGCCGTGCCCACGCCACAGTTCGGATGGCATCCGCAGGAAAGTGAACCCCACATGGCATCCGGGCCATGAACGTGATCCGCGAAGTTTGAAAACGGCGCGATGAACGACAGCGGAAACCAGTCGCGCGTCGGCTCGATTTGCCCCACTTGATGACTAACGTCCTTGGCCAGATGCGAAAGTGTGTAGCGCTGGCGCATGCGCCGTTCTGGCGTGATGTCTTCGTCGCGGCCCGTGAACGAAACCGGCTGGAACGATACGAACGCGATTTTCTTCGGATTCTCCATCGCGAACTTAACGATCGGTCCCACCTGGTCGTTGTTCACGTTGTTGACGATGGTCGTCACGAGAACGATTTCAATGCCCGCTTCGTGCATGTTCTCGATGGCGCGCAGCTTCACATCGAACAAGTTGCCGACCTGCCGGTGGCTGTTCGCGTCGTTGCCGATGCCGTCGAATTGCAGGTAGGCATAGCGGAGGCCGGCCTCAAAGGCCTTCTTGGAGAACTCCTTGCTCTTGGCGAACTCGATACCGTTCGTCGCCGCCTGCACGCTGTTGTATCCGACCTTGCGGGCGTAGCGCACTGCATCGATAAAATAGGGGCTCATCGTCGGCTCGCCGCCGGAGAACTGCACGGACATCTGCCGGCGCGGCTTGATTTTGAGCGCATTGTCCAGAATTTCCTGCACTTCCTCCCAGCTCAACTCGTGCACATAGCCAACTTGGTTGGCGTCCATGAAGCAGGGATCGCACATCATGTTGCACCGGTTGGTGAGGTCCACGGTCAAGACTGCGCCGCGGCCGTAACGAACCGTGCTGGAACCATGCTTGTGCAGATCCTCATCGTTGTGCGCCGGAATGTCGCGGCCGGGGAAATTCTTCTCGATCCATTCGAGGAATTTCGCGTCGACGGCCATCAGGTCTTCGAACTTGCCGTGGAGGGGGCACTCTTTCACCATCCAGACCTGGCCATCGCGCTCGATGATTTGCGCCTTGATCTCGCCGACCTTCTCGTGGACGAGATCCGTCCAGTCCTTTTTGCCATTGATGATGGCTTCGCGTGCTTCCTTCACACAGCCTGGGCAGAGGGAATCGGTCGTCCGCGGCCAGCCGAGCGTCGGCTTGCTCTTTTCCCATGACTTCAGGATGGGTTTGTCCGACCACTTCGGCGTGAAGGAAGGATTCGGATTGTACTTGTTGAAGAACTGAATCGTGTTGAACGTCGCGCCGGCAGCCTTGCATGCTGCCCAATCGATTGATTTCCAGATGCGGTTGCGAACCGTAAGAGACATGGCTCGAACCTCGCTTTCCTCAGAATTAAGAAGACTCTTGATTGCCCTGTATTTTTATTATCCCAGCGAAGCCATCCATCCCCGTATCCCCTGGACAGAAAGCTCCTAAATCTTTACCGCACCACAGTTTGCAGGCTTTTCCGGTGCTCGTCCAGCACAAACAGCCAAACGGTTGTTTTCGAGGTTAAGTGGCGCTCTGGGGCAGCCAGTGGGACGCTAATCCGAAGCCCCAGCCGGTCGAAAGCCTGAATAAACAGCCCTAGGAAGCTGGGCAAAGTCAGTTTTGCCTGCTATCTCAATCCGGTCTACTCCTTCTCCCAAAAGGTGTGGTCGTGCGAGTCCAGGTGGCTGAATCGCTTCTGCCGCTGAATCACATCTCAATTTCAGCTCATCATGCGTAATCAGGATCCTGTTTCCGTTAGCTTTCCCTTGGCCTTTCATTATCTCGTAACACGCTAGATATGAAGCTGCAATGTCAGGTCCGCAAGATTCTTCGTCTCTATTCGATGAGGCTTTGGACCTGCCTTGGAGGGTGTTTGTCCCAGAGATATTCACAGGTCGTCTTGACGCTCCATCGCACTGGTAGTAGAAGCAGTCACTATCTTAAAGTGGTGGGAGATAAAACTTATGAAGCTGAATAATTTTCTGCGTGGTTTGGTGTTCTTGTGCGTATCGCTATGCCTCAGCGCTCTCGTCCCGCTGACGCTTCGCGCACAGCAAACGCTCGGCTCCATCAACGGCACAGTCACGGACACCTCCGGCGCGGTCGTTGGCAAAGCGCAGGTTCAAGCGAAGAACGTCGACACAGGGCTAACCGTCAGCGCCAACACGCAAAATGACGGCTCCTACAACATCGTCGATCTTCCCATTGGCACGTACACCGTCACGATTTCCAAGCAAGGCTTCAAGACCGAGGTCCACTCGAACATTTTGGTTCGCGGAAATTTGGCCTCGACTGTGAACGTCACATTGCAGGCCGGCGAAGTAACAACAACGATCACCGTGAGCGCAACGCCGCTGATGAACCAGACGGACACGACCAACGGCTACACGCTCGGGCCTGAGGTGATTCAGACGATTCCTCTCGGCACTGGCAGTTTTACTCAGCTCGCTATTTTGGCCCCCGGCGTCAATGCCGATCTGCTCGGCGGCTCGGGAACCAACACGGGACTGGGCAACCAGGATATTTTCGCGAATGGCCAGCGAGACACCAGCAACAGCTTCAGCTTTAATTCCGTCAACGCGAACAATTTGTTCAATGGGCAGTCTTCGAGTCAGGTTGGCGAGGCGCGTTACGTCCTGAACACCAATGAGCAGTTCCTGGCGGGCGGTCAAATCCAGACGAACACTTCCGTTTACGACGCGATCGGCGAGGGCCTCCCCACGCCGCCACAGGAGACGATCGAGGAACTCCATGTGAATACCTCTATGTACGACGCTTCGCAGGGAGCCAACAGCGGCGCGCACGTCGAGTTGACCACGAAGTCCGGAACCAATGATTTGCACGGACAGCTCTACGAATATCATCAGACCACTGGTTGGAATGCGGCGCCTTTCTTCTTTAACGCTGCGGGAGTCGATCCGAACACCGGAGAACCGCTGCTGCCGCGCCCTGCGCTTCACAGAAACACGTTCGGAGGCACGCTTGGCGGCCCCATTATTCGCGACAAGCTATTTTTCTTTGGATCGTATCAAGGTGTGAGAGTAACGGACGCATCCAATGGCGCGACAGCAATCGTCAATGTACCTAGCGGTCTGACAAATGACCGCAGCGCCGCAACACTCGCAACTTTGGCCGGCGTTCCCCAAGGGAACATCGACAATGTCGCCTTGGCCGTCATGCAGGCAAAGACTCCAAGCGGGCAGTACCTCATTCCTTCGCAGAACATCACGAATGTGAGTGAGATCAGTCAGCTTGGCGGCAACGCCGTGGAGCAGGGTCCTTCAAGTACATTCCATGCAGACCAGATCAATGCCAATATCGATTACGAATTCAGCGCCAGGGATCGCATGTCTGGCAAGTATTATTATCAACGGAACCCTTCCACGAGTCCCTTTGCTGTAAGCCAGGTCCTTGGATTTCCGCAAACTCTTCATGCCGGCAGCCAGGTCCTGTCCTTGGATAACACAACGGTCGTGAATGCGAATTCGACCTGGGAGCAGCGCCTCGGTTTCATTCGCGAAATCGCGGATGCAGGTACGAGCCAGCAGCTTTCGCCCACAACGGCGGGAATCAACCTCCTCGGCAGCAATTTCTTCCCCGGAATCACGATTAGCAACGCGGGTTCAGGAACATTCGACGGCTTGCGTATTGGTCCGGCGAACAATTTTGCAAATGCCGGTGTTTTTCAGAATCAATTTGAAGGTGCCTCAAACTACGATTGGGTCCACGGCCACCACGATTTGTCTTTCGGTGGCATCTTCGATTACGGCCAGCTCAATGTCATCAATCGCGAAAATCAGGTTGCCACATTCACTTTCAATAACTTCGCGAATTTCCTTACGGGCAATCTGGGTGGCAGGAGCGGAGGCACGATTCTAAACGGCGAAACGAACCGCTATTTCCGCTCGCGGCAAGCAGGGCTTTTCGCTCAGGATCATTGGAAGCTAAAGTCAAACCTGACCGTGGATCTTGGCCTGCGTTGGGACTGGGATGGCCCGCTTTATGAAAAGAACGGACTGCTCACGAACTTCTATCCCAGCTCCTATTCCTATGATCTGGCTTCCGACACGGTCAACAACATTGGCTTGGTGATCGCGGGAAATAACAAGGAGTTCTGCGCCACGAAGTCGAGCAACTGCGCCAATAATTCCACTCTGACCGGGCGTCAATGGATGTTTGAGCCGCGGCTGGGGCTTGCCTGGAGCCCATCCTTTGTAAAGAACGTGACCGTTCGCGCCGGCTACGGTATATACGCCGACCGCGGAGAGTTCTTTACGGAGTTTTCCCCGAGCGCTGGCCTGGGCATCAGCGGCCCGTTCGGAGTGACCACAGAAGAACCCTTTACGGTTCCGGTCCATAACAGCTGTACCGGCGTGCAATGCTTGCAGAACAATCCATTCGGCACGTCACCTTTGCCCCCTCCGCCCAATACACTGACGGGTCCCAATTCCGTCGCATCTCTCGTTCATAATCAATCCGGGTTGAGCGGTTGCCCGGAGCCTGTGACGCCCACTTGCACGCCAACCAGCACGCCGCTCTTTGCATTCCTTTTTGGCGGCTATGATCCGAAAAATACGTTGCCCTACTCCGAGAATTGGACGCTCGACGTGCAGTGGCAGCCGTACAACACGCTCCTTTTTGACATTGGTTATGTTGGGAATCACGGCCAACATGAACTGATCCCGGTTCCGTTCAATCAGCCGGGGATTGCTATTCCCGGGAAACCGATCAATGGCCAGACCTACTCGTATGGATTTCAGGCCACCGATGCCGACGGAGGATTTGGCGCATTGCAGACCGAGCAGGTGATGACCACCATCGGCGAATTCACGGGAGCCGACGGCAACACAGCCCTTCGCGTGCCCTACATCGGCTACAACCCCAACTCTGATTATTGGGAAGCGGAGGGGGTTTCCAATTACAACGCTCTGCAACTCAATATGACCAAGCGCATGAGCCATGGATTGCAACTCAATATTTCGTACACCTGGTCTCACGCCCTCGACGAGGGCAGCGGACTCGCGGAAGGACTTTTCTATAACGGCAATAACCCTCTGGACCCCCGATCTGGTTACGGCAGCGCAGGTTATGACCGTACCCATGTTTTGACCATCAATTACGTTTACAACGTGCCCAATTTGATCAAGTCAGAAGGTTTTGCGGCGAAGGCGCTCAACGACTGGGGAATTAGTGGCGTCACCGTGGCCGAGAGCGGCAATCCGTACAGCATCTATGACTTCTCTGGCGACGTGGCGTCCCAATATTTTGGCGCCGGAGACAATTTCATCACCAATCCGCTCCTTACGATCATCAACGGCAGTGTTCACAGCGTCCAGCTCCAGGGCACGACGGGCGTGAATCCCAATAATCCGGTCATTAACGGGGCGGCGTTTGGTGCAAACCTGAATGCTCCGGGAACGAACGGCGTTCCTCCGTGCGGTCCCACCACGGATGAGCCCGCGAATCCAACTGCGGCGTGCGATTACTCTGAAAGCGGTTTCGCAACGGGGAATGCACCTCGCAACCCCTTCCGCGGACCGTTTCAGACCCGCTTTGATTTTGGCGTGTTCAAGAACATCAAGATCAATGAACGCTTCCGCCTGCGTTACGACGCGCAGTTTTTCAATCTCTTCAATCATCCCAGCTTTGACGCACCTTCGAACAACTTCAGCCTCGACGGTTGTTTTGGGCCGAACATCCAGTCAAGCCCCAACAACTTCTTGATTTCAAATGGTTTTGTTTGTCAGTGGTATGGAGCGACGGCAGGAGTTGGCAGCTCCGGGATGATTGGGAATAACATGGTGCCTCCGGGGGAAGGATTCATTCAAAACGCGCTCGGAAGCCCACGATTTATTTCCATGGCTCTGCATTTGACGTTCTAAGGAGCGCGTTCCGCAGCGCAAAGAGCGCACAGAAGATCAAAAGGCCCCTGCAGCAGTCCCCGCGGGGGCCTTTTTTATTTTGTGCATTCACAGCGCCGCCTTTCACTTTGTATTGTCAGATCATTCCCCTCATTGCGTGTTCAGCGCCGGCCGCAGCACGGCGATGGCAAAATGCGCCACGTGCGGTGCGTCTTCATCGAGCTGCAGCCAGCGGACCACACAGTGCTTCTTCAGGTAGTCGTTCACTTGCGTGTCGTTGATTTCCAGATGTTCAGCAAGTTGCGCCCGAAGGGAAGCTTTCCCTTCCGCGCGCGCCCCTCGCCCGGCGCGTCCTGCGCGCGCCAGCTGGCTCGTCCCGATGCGCAGCGTCTGGCATGCCTCAACGTAGTAATTGGTCATCAAATCAGAATCCGAAAGAAGAAAGACGCCGGGTCCGGCGGGCGCTTCAGCGATCTCATCGATGCGATGCAGCGGCGCGGAAATCAACCGCCGCAAAAGCGATTCCAGTTGCGCGAAGCGCGAAGCAAGCGCCGGATCGCCCGCGCGGATGAACGTAGTGCGTTCCACGAATGGTCCGCTCGGTTCCGGCACAAACCGCGAAGCGGGCGTCGCCGCGCTCTCTGGAGTTTCTACAGGGGCAGATGCGGAAATCTGTGCCGCCGGCGACTGACGGCCCGACTGCGCATACACGCGCTCGTCCATGCCGGAGCGGGATGTTCGCTCCACCGGTGGTCTTGCGGGCGTCACGGTCGGACGCTCCATTCCCGGCTTGCCAGCCTCTCCGTGGCGCTTGTGCCTTCGGCCTCCGCGCCGCCCGCGCCTCCGTCCCCGGCGCTCGGTGGCGGGCTGCCGTTGGCTTGCCGCGCGCGCTACGGCGCTCGGCGGCTGCTCGCGGTTGAAGATCTGATCTTGCGGATCTTCGTGAATCACTTCCGGCTCAAGATTCACGCCTAGTTTCTCCGTTTCCAAATTTCCCATCATTTCCGAATTTTGCACGTCCTCTTCCTCAACGAGGCTTTCTCCGCCTTCGTTTGCCGCGTGTTCAGTCGCCTCGGTGGAAACCGCCGCGCGCGCGGACAGTCCTTCGGGCACTGCCGCGCCCAGACGCGTCAGTGCGTCCGCAGCTTTCTTTTTCCAATCCGCGCGCCGGAAGCGTTCCGCAGCGGCTTTGAACCAGCGAATTGCTTCATCGTTGTGGCCGGCCTTCTCTTCGAGCGAGCCGACCTCGAATGCCACCATCGCGTCGCGCGTCTTTTGAAATAGTTCGGTGAGCTTGGCGACGGGGTCTCCGCTCGTGCGCGCCCGCCGGATGCGTCCTTGAATCTGCCGCCAGTTTGCCATATCTGCGAATTGTATCAACGCTCGGCGAGGCATTCCAGAGCAGCCACGCGAATTTTAGTGCATGATAGTTTCATGCTGGCAAAAGCCATGCGCGGCGAAAGGACCGAGCGCCTTATCGAGCAGGCGCGAACCATTGGATTCGATTTGTGCGGCGTTGCGCGTGCGGAAGAATTTCCCGAGCTGCAAAAGCTGCCCGAATGGCTCGCGCGGGGCTACGCGGGCGAGATGCATTATTTGCAGGATGACCGGCGCATGCACGCGGAAGTCGTCGTGCCCGGCGCACGCTCCGTGATTGTCTGCGCGTTGAACTATAATACCGCGGCGCCATATTCGACAGCCATTGCCGCAGATTCCGCTTCGGCGGGCGCTGGCAGCGAAGCAAACGCTGACAGTCCTCGCGGTTGGATTTCGCGCTACGCATGGGGAAGCGATTATCACCATGTCCTTGGCCCCAAACTCAAAACTCTTCTAGCCTGGATGCGCGCCGAATTCGGCGAGGATTTTCTTGCGCGCGAATATGTGGACACAGGTCCGGTTCTCGAACGTGTTGCCGCGAAATACGCGGGCCTCGGCTGGCTGGCGAAAAATACCTGTCTCATCAATCAGCGCATGGGCTCGTGGCTTTTCCTGGGCGTCATTCTCACGGATCTTGAATTGACTCCCAGTCTGGCGCCGGCCGAGGCGCCGCCGCGCGACATGTGCGGCACGTGCAGCCGCTGCATTGATGCCTGCCCGACGAACGCTTTCGTCGAGCCTTATGTCCTCGATGCGCGCCGGTGCATTGCGTACTTGACCATTGAGCTTCGCGGCCCGATTCCTCAGGAATTCCGCGCTTCCATGGGATCGATGGTCTTCGGCTGCGATATTTGTCAGGATGTTTGTCCGTGGAATCGCAGAGCGCCCGCAGCCACGATTCCTGAATTTCAGCCGCGCGCCGTTTCACCGGGTTCTTCCGAAACGCTCCTTGCTCCACGCCTTGATTGGCTGCTTTCGCTGACCGAAGAAGAATATCGAATCGCCCTTCACGGCAGTCCCGTGAAGCGCGCCAAGTTTCGCGGTCTGATCCGCAATGCCTGTATCGCCGCCGGGAATTCGCATCTGACCCGCAAAAGTCCCGCGTTCGCCGGAATCTCCGCGCGGCTGGAAGCGCTTTCCAAATTGGAGGATGCAATCATCGCCGAGCATGCTCGCTGGGCGCTCGAACAATTGCGTTTGCGAGATTCCGCGCCGCGCTCGGATGGATTGTCTTAGCGGAATTTTTAGACTATTTTGCACTGGCGATAGTACGCCTTTTTGGAGGAATCATGATCGCTGCGAGTTCGCTGGCATTTCATCCCATCGCATTTCATCCCCACTTCAGCTTTCCCGAAAACGCCACTTCCAACGAAGAAATCGTCCTGCGTTGGATCCACATCGTGTCCGGCATCCTGTGGATTGGCCTGCTCTACTTTTTCAATCTGGTCGGCACGCCGGCTATGAAAACTCTCGACAGCGCCACGCGTTCAAAAATTTATCCTGCGCTGATATCTCGCGGGATGGCGTGGTTCCGCTGGTCCGCTCTCGTAACCGTTCTTGTCGGTCTGCGTTACTACACGATTCTGCTTCAAGCCGATGCCGACAATGCCGGTGATCCGGGCCTTCTGTGGCGCTGGTTCGGCGAATGGTTCCTGGTTTGGATTCTCGCTTACGCCGTCGTCTACGCTCTGCAAATGCCACTGAATTGGCCAGCCGGGAGCGGCTGGCTGCGTGCAATGCTGATCGCTGTGGTCGTTGTTGCGGCATCGTGGCTGATGCTGGAGTGGAATGCCGGTTCCAGCGTGTCCAACGCGCATCTCTCCATCAGCATCGGCGGAGGTTTGGGGCTGATCATGATGATGAACGTCTGGGGCATCGTCTGGCGCGTGCAGAAGCGCATGATTCAGTGGACGCGCGCCAACGCCGAAAACGGCACACCCATTCCGGGGAAAGCGGCCAAGATGATGGAGTTTGCGAGCTTCGCTTCGCGCACGGCATTCTGGCTTTCGTTTCCGATGCTTTTTTTCATGGCCGCTGCGGAGCACTACCCATTTCTCAGCAGCATTGCGCGCTGAACTTTGAATCTGAATCTAGTGCGAAAGGACGCGCGTCTGCGTCTCGGAGATGAGCTCATAGCGCACGCCGCGCCAGCGAATCTGGCGCTCAAACGCAGAGATGGAGAAGTTCCAAAGGAAGAGAAATGGCACGACCGGCGCAAGCGCGATCCACGCCCAGCTCCAGCTTTCGCATTTCGAGCGCCATTCGTGCAGCAGGTCTTGAATCGCCACGGCGCGCATCGCGCCTTTGCCCGCGGCTAGCAGGACCACAAAAAACGCCAGCAGCAGAATCCCCGTCCAGGAATCGCCCGTGAGCATGCGATAGAAAATAAAGAAGATCGAAAAAAGCACCGTAACGCAGTATGAAAGATGCGTGAGCGCCGCCATTCCCCAGCGTCGCGGTGAATAAACGCGCGTCAGGATCATCTGCCGGTTCGTAAATTCGATAAGTTGCTCCGGATTGACGTCCACGAGTGTTGGCGCCAGGCATTCCGGCACGAAAAGAATACGCAGTCCGGCGCGCTCCAGTGCCGCTGTGACCGCCCAATCGTCGCTCACGGCGCCTTGCCATGCTTCGAGAATACCGGCTTTTGTGAATGCTTCGCGGCGTATGGCCGTGCCCCCGCCCCAGCAGAAATTGTGGTCGTGGTCGCCGAGCTGCGTGGCGATCGCCGCGTTCCACGTGGAAAGCAGCGCGCTGGCAAAACCTCCGTGGTTCGGGAAAAGCCAGCGATACGTCGTGGCCGCGCCCGCGTGCGCATCGGCCAGCGGCGCGACCAGGTGCGTCAGCCATCCGCGCGAAAGCCGCGCATCGGAATCCACAAAAACATACACGTCGAACTTGTCGCCTGCTTCACGCACTCCCGCGCGCAAATTGTTCACCTTTTCGCCGCATTCCTTGGGCGATCCGGCGACAAGAATGTGCGTCGGTTTTTTGGCAGTCGCGGAAACGCGGTCAATGACCATCCGCGCCGGATCCAGCGCGCTCGCCACCACAAAGAAAACCTCGTACGTCGGATAGTCAAAATTCACCAGCGCCGAAAGATTAGGCTCTAGGCCGGTCTCCGACCCTTTGCATGGGCAAATCACGGCCACGCGAGGAGCATAAAAGCCCGAATGCGCGGTCAGCCGCCCGCGTACCGATGTGAACCATTTCCAGCCGTCCCATAGCGAGACCAGGCCCTGTGCGATCTGCTGCCAGACGAGAATGTAGAAAAGCGTCAGCATCTGCCCTCAGCATAGCGGATTCCTTGCCTCAGCCAATGGTCAACAGCTCGGGCGACGTCAATGAGTCATTTGTTCTTTCGGACAGGTGAGATTACGGTTCAGAAACCGCGCTGGGAGAAGATTTTCTTCAGGACTCGCGAGGCTGTGGCAATCAGTTCCGCTTCGAATCGCGCAGCGGCTCGCCGCCCTTGGTCGAGCATCGGCGCGTCAATCAGGAATCCGCAGCGGTCGGCGAACGGCCCGGCGGGTGGAGTCGAAGCTTCTCGATGTCGCGAAGACCGCGCCACAGCCGCGCGCAGCGAAAGGTAAAGTTCAAGGTCATTGCAAAACGCTTGAAATTCCTCGTCCCCCCAGTTGAGGCTGCGGCCCAGCGTTACGAAAAACTCATCGCGGAAGAGGTTCACCAGCTCCTTTTGTGCGGGAGTAATTTTTTGTGCGATGCGCACGCCAAGCCGTTGCGGCATTTCATCGTCGATCTGTAGTGCCAGAACCAGCAACGCTTCCCGGCGAACCGTTTCAACCAGTTCGCGGTAGCGCAGCGGATTGGCGATGCGCCCGGGCCGCTGGTTTTCGATGGCGTATCGCCGCAAGAATTCCGGCACGAGCCCGCCGCGGTCCAGCGCCGCCAGCACCGAAAACGCCGTTTCCTGCGCGCGAATCGCCACCTGCCGTGGACGAAGCAAAGCTGCCGCGCGCACCTTGCGTTTCGCGGGCAATCCCCGCTGGTGCAATTCTGTTTTTCGCTTTGCAGGCTTTCGCGCTTTGACTTTCCGTGGAGAGATTCTCTTCGAGGGAGATCGTTTTCGCATGCGCCCCGTGCGCTTTGTGCGCAGCGCGCGTTTACGTCGAAGCTTGTGCTTTCGCGACGCCAAGAAGACTCCCATGAACTCTGTTAAAAAAAGGAAGAGCCCGGCAAACGTCCTCCGGGCTCCTCATTATGCAACGCTTCCGCTTATTTTTTTGTGCTCAGTGAACCGGGCTTGCTGCTGGCCGCTTCTCGCGCGGCGCGGATACCGGCTGCGCCCACGGCTCGATCGGCCCGAGGGCGATGCGCAGCGCTTCGTCGATGTTGTGCACGCAGTGAATCTGCAAATCTCCCAGCAGTTCAGTGGGCAGATCCTCGCTCACGTTCGCCTCGTTTTCCGCGGGAAGGATCACTTCTTTGATTCCCGCCCGCTTCGCGCCCAGCACTTTTTCCTTGATCCCACCCACCGGCAGAACGACTCCCGTGAGCGAAATCTCTCCAGTCATGGCCACCCGCGGCCGCACTGCATGTCCGCTCAGCAGGCTCACGAGCGCCGTCACCATCGCCACGCCCGCCGACGGCCCATCTTTCGGAATCGCCCCCGACGGCACGTGGATGTGCAAGTCCTGCTTGCGGAAAAAGTCCGGATCGATGCCGTACATCTCGGCGTTCGACCGCACCCACGATAGCGCCGCGCGCATGGACTCCTGCATCACTTCGCCCAGGTGCCCGGTCATCGTGAACTGCTTTCCGCCGCGCATCGTGCTCGCTTCGATGAAGACGATATCTCCGCCCACCGGTGTCCACACCAGTCCCACCGAAACGCCTGGCCGCGCCACACGCTCCTCGACTTCTTTCTCGTTGCGGATCTTGGGGACGCCCAGCACATCGCGCACGACTTCCGGCGTGACCATGAGCTTGTCCGTCTTGCCCTCGGCGATGCGCCGCGCCTGCTTGCGCACGAGCGTCGCAATTTCGCGCTCCAGGTTGCGCACGCCTGCTTCTCGCGTATAGCCGTGGATGATTTCGCGCAGCCCTTCGTCGCTGAATTCGATCTGCTCGCCCGGTTTCAGTCCGTTTTCCGCGCACTGGCGCGGAACCAGGAAGCGCTTGGCGATGTGAATCTTTTCTTCCTCCGTGTAGCCAGGAAGTTCGATGATCTCCATGCGGTCGCGCAGCGGTTCGGGAATCGGATCCATCCAGTTCGCCGTGGCGATGAACAGAACCTTCGAGAGATCGAACGGAACGTCCAGATAATGATCGCGGAATGTCGAGTTCTGCTCCGGGTCCAGCACCTCCATCAGCGCCGCGGAGGGATCGCCGCGGAAATCGCGACCGAGCTTGTCCACTTCGTCGAGCATGCAGACCGGGTCCGTCGTCTCCGCGCGCCGGATTCCCTGAATGACTTGCCCCGGCAGCGCGCCGATGTACGTGCGGCGGTGCCCGCGGATTTCCGCTTCGTCATGCATACCGCCGAGCGAAATGCGCACGAATTTCCGTCCCAAGGCCCGTGCAATGGACTTGCCGAGAGAAGTTTTCCCCACTCCCGGAGGCCCAAGGAAGCACAAAATCGGACCCTTCATCCCCGGCTGTAGCTTCTTCACCGCCAGGTAATCGAGAATCCGTTGTTTGACTTTCTCGAGATCGTAGTGATCTTCATCGAGGATCTGTTGCGCTTTGGAAATGTCGATGTCCTCCGTGCCAGAGGTTTTTGCCCACGGCAGCGAAGTCATCCATTCAAGATACGTCCGCGAAACCATGTATTCTGCGGAAGCCGGGGTCATGCGCGAAAGCCGTTTGAGTTCGCGCTCGCACTCTTTCTTCGCTTCCGCAGACATCCCCGAAGATTCCACTTTCTCGCGCAGCTCGGAAACTTCCGCTCCGCTGTCGTCCGCGTCGCCCAGTTCTTTTTGAATCGCCTTGAGCTGCTCGCGCAGCAGAAATTCACGCTGCGACTGGTTCACTTGCTCTTGCACCTGCTCGTGAATCTTGGCGCGCAGCTCGAGAACCTCTTTTTCCTTGGTCAGCTCGCGGATCAGCGTTTCCAGCCTGCGCCGAATGCTGGCCGTCTCGAGAAGTTCTTGCCGCAGCAGCGTCGTCAGCGACGGCAAGGTTCCCGCAATGAAGTCCGCCAGCGCTGCTGGCGATTCCATGTTCGCAGCCACGCCTTGCAAATCATCGGAAAGCTGTGACGACCGCGCGACAACTTCGCGAAACAACTCTTGCGAGTTGCGATAGAGCGCCGTCAGCTCTGCCTCCGGAACGTCATTGGTTACATCCGCCATTTCCTCCACACGCGCGCGCAGAAACGGTTTGATCCCCAAAATCTCAACCACGCGAATCCGCGTCACGCCTTCCAGGAAAACCACTACATTGCCCCCGGGCGTGCGCACCATCTTGTGCACTTTGCCCAGGGTGCCCACGGCATGCAGGTCCGTACCCACCGGATCTTCAATGCGCGGATCAAGCTGCGCCACCACGCCCAGCACTTTGTCGTCGCCCTGCAGGGAATCCAGCAGCGCCAGTGAACTCTCTCGCCCCACCGTCAGCGGCATCACCGCGCCGGGAAACAAGACCGTGTCTCTCAGCGGCAAAATCGGCAGTTCCGCCGGGACTGTTTTTGTAGGCCTTTTAACCATAAATCAAACCTTCCTTGCCGGCTCGGAAAACTCCCCCGAGGCGGCAGGTCCACTTAACTTCGATGCATCCACACTCCCATGCGTTACACCGCTCTATAGGCTAGCTATCAATAAATCTTAGCATGTTATACTAATATTTTTCCACCTCAGTCTAACCCTAGTTGTTTCTTTATGTTTCTAAAAAATCATCCCTTCTTCTCGTATCTTCAATCGCCCATCATCGGAATGCCCATGCGCCAGCTTTAGACGGATTTGCGTCTTAATTGGCTCTTTACGAACTCGATCGCTTCGTCCCGGCTGTGGATTGCTCCCTCCAATTGTGCATCCTCTACAGCCTGCAGGATTTCCTTGAATACCGGCCCCGGCGCGTATCCTAAATCCTTTAAGTTTTCGCCGGTCAGCAACCGTGGCGGCCGCACGTCTTCCGGAGGCGTTTGTGCGAGGAATTTCTTCACGAAGTCATAATTTTCCAGGCCGCCGTGACTCGAAAGGCAGTCAATGCGGTGCAGTTCGAGGTGCTCCTCGAACTGCGGAAGGCGCACGAGTCGCTTAAGCGTAGACGCGCGCATCTGCTGTACATCCTTGAACCGCATATGGTTTGCCACCAGCGCGCAGATCTGTTCTGTGTCGTCATTCGAAAAGCGAAACCGCCGGCAGATATGCTCGGCCATCCGTACGCCCACCTCCACGTGCTCATTGAATCGGATGCGGTCCGCCGGATTTGAAGGCGGCGTGAATGTCGGCGGTTTGCCCACATCGTGGAGCAACACGCCCCATGCCAGCGTCGGCGATACGCCCGCCGGAAGCTTTTCGAGCATCAGCAGCGTGTGCGTCCAGACGTCTCCCTCCGGATGAAATTGCGGCGGCTGTTTGACTCCTTGCATGCGCGCAATTTCCGGCAGGAGCGGTTCGAGCAAATGCGTGCTGTCCAGCAACTCGAACGCCCGCCGCGCCGCGCCTTCGGTCAGCAGCTTCGTCAGCTCGTCGCGCAGCCGTTCCTGCGACACCTGCAAGATCTGTGCCGCGCGCAAGACGATCGCTGCATGCGTGCTTTCTTCAATGGAGTAACCGAAGCGCGACGCGAACCGGATGGCGCGAACCATCCGCAGTTTGTCTTCTTCAAATCGTCTCTTGGGATCTCCAATCGCACGGATGATCCGCGCCTGCAGATCTTCCTGCCCTTTGACAAAATCCAGCACGCGCCCGTCGCGCGGATCCATCATCAGCCCATTGATCGTGAAGTCTCGCCGCAGTGCATCTTGTTTCGGTGAAGAAGAAAATTCCACGCGGACCGGATGCCGCCCGTCTTCATAGCCCAAATCGGCGCGAAACGTCGCAACTTCCACCTGCACCGCGCCTTCCACCACAATCACGACACCAAACTGGGCTCCCACCGCCAGGCTGCCTGGAAAAAGCTCCAGCACGCGTTCTGGCGTCGCATCCGTCGCCACGTCATAATCGGCCGGCTCTCGCCCCAAAATGAGATCCCGCACGCAGCCGCCCACGAGCAGCGCTTGATAGCCTGCCTCGCGCAGTCTTGCGCAAATCCGTTCGGCGGTGTCGCGCGCATTCATAGTCGGATTATCTGCCTGAGCTTCGGCCCACGCAAATCTGGATGTGTGTAAGATGTCTACAGGAAGCGTACGGCCATGCAGGTGATGTCGTCGTGCTGCCGCGCCGGCCCCACGTAGGTATCGACGTCATTCATCAGCATCGACAACACCAAAGCTGCCGATTCATGCGCCAGCGTCGCGACGCGTCGCTCGATTCGCTCTTCGCCATATTCCACATCGGCGGTATTTACCGCTTCTGGCAGCCCATCGGTGAAAATCACCAGCAGATCGCCCCGGCCAACCTCCGCGGCCTGCGAACGGCAATCGGCAGACGGATCAATGCCAAAGGGAACCCCGCCCTGGCTCAGCCGTTCCATCGCACCGGAAGCGCGCCGAAGAAATGGCGCATTATGTCCTGCATTGATGTAACCCATGCGCCGCGATGAGGGGTCGTATTCCGCAAGAAACGCCGTCGTGAAGCGCATTCCCGAAAGGCTATGATCGCAGGCATAACGATTCAGGTCACGCGCAAGCCCGTCCAGGCTGCCCGGCCGCGCCGCCAGCGAGTGAATGCTGGCCTGAAACGTCGCCATCAGGATCGCCGCAGGCACGCTTTTACCCGCGACATCGGCGACCACGAGCAATAGCGACTGCCCTGCGTGTCCTTCCGGCCCGCTGCGCAGAAAAGCGTCATAGTAATCGCCGGCCACCGTATTCTGCGGCCGCGTGGCAAAAGCAATGTCCACGCCGGGAACTACCGGCGGATGATCCGGCACGAGCCAGTTTTGAATTTCTCTTGCGATTTGCAGGTCCCGCTTCATCGTTACGCGATCCGCCAGCTCCAGCGCAAGCAGGACGAACAAAATGAATGTGCCGAATCCGCCGAAATCGATAGCGTATTGCAGATTGCCAAAGTTGAATCGGAAATCCAAAAAAAGGAAAACGCACGCGATTAGCAGCAGCACGCGCCGCGCCGGCGTAAGCTTCATCAGCATGGCCTGAAAAAGGGCCCACGCCCCGCGGAAAAATCGCCTCAATCGTCCGCCTTTATTTACCGATTCCCAATCCACGTCGTGCGCATAGAACGAATACGTCGAACGCGCGTCCGCCTTCATCTGCCCCCAGAGCTGCTGGATTTTCATCCCTTCCGTGACGCGCTGCCAAAAATCGCGCAAAGAACCCCGCTGAGGCGGCCGATTCCCGGGCGCGGAATAATTTGTTCCTGTGGCACTCATTGTCGAGCGATTATACGTGATTCCTCGGTGCGAAACTTTCGCCATCTTCGTGTTTTGAAGGAACGTTTAGTCCGCGTTTTCCGGCGCCTCGTTTTCGCCGATGGATTAAAGAATTAATCGTCGCGTGACGCACGCAGCGAGCCGCCCAGCTGAATCTTCGAAAAACCGAAACGGTCGCGCAATCGGTCAGCCGTTTTTGCCAGCCGTTCGAGCTTTTCGCGCCGTCCCGTGTCCAGCAATTCGAGCTGCCCCGTCGCCGACGAAGCGGCAAGAAACGAAGTCAGTGCCACGCCCACCAGGCGGATCTTCGCCGTGCCGTTCCACGTTGCGCGAAATAATTCTTGGATCGTTGCGAGGATCGCTGCATCCAGATTCGTCGGCTCCGTCAGAGTGTGGCCGCGCGTAATGGTCTGAAAATTCGTGTAGCGCAGCGTCAGCGTAATCGTGCGGCAGAATAGTCCCGCATCGCGCAGCCGCTTGCCCGCCTTTTGCGTCAGCAGGCTGAGCATCGATTCCAACGCGTCGCGATTCGCCGTGTCCTCCCCAAAAGTGCAATTGTGCGAAATCGATTTCGGCTCGGCGTCGACGAAAAATTCATACGTATCCTGCCCCAGCGCCTTGCGGTGCAGCGCCGTTCCCCATCGCCCGAAAAGTTCTTCCAGCCGCTCGAGAGAAACCGCTGCGAGTTGGTGCACTTTTTCGATGCCCAGCGCGTTGAGCGCAGCTTCTGTCGCTTTCCCGATGCCCGGAATGTTGCGCACGCTGAGCGGCGCGAGAAAAATCTCCTCGCTCCCCGATGGCACCCAGACGAGCCCGCGCGGCTTCGCCTGGTCGCTTGCGACTTTCGCCACCAGCCGCGTGCTCGCGAGGCCGCCCGAGCACGGCAGTCCCGTCGCGCGCGTGATTTCGCGCAGCAGCTTGTCCGCCGCCGCAAACGCAGGCCCAAGCAACCGCTCTGTGCCCCTCAGATCGATGTACGCCTCGTCAATCGACGCCATTTCGACCACCGGCGAAAATTTCGCCAGAATCACCGCCACGCGGTCGCTCCACTGCGAATAAAGTTCGTGCCGATTGTCGAGAAAAATCGCGTGTGGGCAGAGTTTTCCGGCCGTCCGCAGCGCCATCGCCGAATGAATCCCGTACTTGCGCGCTTCGTAGCTCGCCGAAGTCACCACTCCGCGCTGATTTTTCTGTCCGCCCACCACCACGGGCATGCCGCGCAGTTCTGGCCGGTCAAGCAGCTCCACCGAAACGAAAAACGCGTCCATATCGACGTGCAGAATCGAAACATTCTCAGGCGCTCTACCGATCGCTGCATTTTTCTTGGCGCGATATTGCGCAAGTTTCGGCACGATGAACTCTTATCGAAAATGATACACGCAGGGAAGCGCAGCTGTCGCGCTGTAGGGCAGGCGGACTCTTACACGCGCTCGGCGGAGAGAACTCGCGGAATCCCGGCCAAGTCGTTCGTCACGCGAACGCCGCTCCACACTGTGTCATCGAACAATGCGCGCACGCGTTCTGCTTGCCCATAGCCGATTTCGGCGACAAGCAAACCGCCGCTGCGCAGCAACTCCGCAGCTTGCGCCACAAGTGGCGCATAAATTTCCGTACCCGATGCTCCGCCGAAAAGCGCGCGCGCGGGCTCATGTTCGCGAACGTCCGTCGGCAATTGCGATTCTTCGTCGCGCGCAACGTATGGCGGATTGCTGACGATGAGATCAAAGAGCCGGGCATCATCACCTTTCTCATGCGCTTCGCGGATGATTGCATCCAGCAATTTGCATTTGAGAAAGCGAATCCGCTCAGCCGTCCCGTGCCGCGCAGCATTTTGCCGCGCGACTTCCAGAGCCGCAGCAGAAATATCCGTCGCGATAATTTCAGCGTGCGGCAACTCCTGCGCCAGCGCGATTGCGATACAGCCCGATCCCGTGCCGATATCCGCAACGCGCAGCCGTTCCGCTTTTCGTCGCTCTCCTATCCGTTCGATTGCCACTTCAATGACGTGTTCGGTTTCCGGCCGTGGGATCAGCACCGCGGGCGTGACTTTGAATTCAATTCCCCAGAATTCCTGCTTGCCAGTCAGATATTGCGTTGGCACTCCGCGCCCGCGCTGCGCCACGAGTTCGAAAAATCTTCGAGCCGTCTCCGCTGCAAGCGGCTCTTCCGGATGCGCGTAGATCCACGTGCGGTTCTGCCCGATCGCGTGTATGAGCAGCAATTCTGCCGCCAGCGCATACGACGGCGTATTTGCGTGCTGCAATTGCGCTATCCCGTCCCGCAGCGCGCTGCGCACCGTCAACGTTGCATCAATTTTTGCGTTCGCCGTCATTCACTCTTTCCGCCGGATTTTCCACCGCTATCGCCGTTGTCGCTCAACTCCTGTTTTAATCGCTCCGCTTCGTAGTACGTCACAAGCCCGTCGACCAGCGGCCCGAGTTTTCCATCGATCACTTCGGTCAGTTGGTGAATCGTCAGTCCGATGCGATGGTCGGTGACGCGATTCTGCGGGAAATTGTACGTGCGAATTTTTTCCGAGCGGTCTCCCGTCTTGATTTGCCCGCGCCGCTCCGCCGCGATTTGCTGGTGCTGCTTTTCCTGCTCCATTTCGTAGAGCCGCGCGCGCAGGACGCGCATGGCCTTTCCCCGATTCTTGATCTGCGATTTTTCATCTTGCTGCGAAACCACGAGCCCCGTGGGAATGTGCGTGATGCGCACGGCCGAATAGGTCGTGTTCACCGATTGTCCGCCCGGCCCCGACGAGCAGAACGTGTCAACGCGCAAATCCTTAGCCTCGATTTTGATGTCGATTTCATCTGCTTCCGGCAGCACAGCAACCGTCGCCGCCGAAGTGTGAATCCGCCCTTGCTGCTCCGTCGCCGGGACGCGCTGCACGCGGTGCACTCCGCTTTCGTATTTCAGCTTCGAGTAAACTTTCTGCCCTTGGATCGACGCAATGATTTCCTTCACGCCGCCAATCGACGAAGCCGAACTTTCGAGCACCTCGACGCGCCAGCCTTGCGTTTCCGCATAGCGCGAGTACATCCGGAACAGCTCGCCGGCAAAAAGCGACGCTTCGTCCCCGCCGGTGCCGGCGCGGATTTCCACGATGACGTTTTTCTCATCATTGGGATCCTTCGGCAGCAGCAGCACTTTCAGCTCGCGCTCCACGGTTTCGCGCCGCGCCTCGAGTGCGTGTTCCTCTTCGTGCGCCATCTGTTTCATTTCCGGGTCTTCTGCTTCGGCGATCAGTTGCTTCGCGCCCGCGATCCCTTTTTCGACCTGCTTCCACTCGCGATATTTTTCCACGATGGCGGAAAGCTCCGCGTGCATCTTCGCCACTTTCTGGTAGCGGCCCGAGTCCGCATGGATTTCCTGCGAAGAAAGTTCCTTTGTCAGTTCCTCGAAGCGCGCCTCGATCTGCTCGAGTTTTTGAAACATATTCAGATTGCTCATCGCGAGCTCCCGTGAAACGCGATCCCGCAAAATGAAGCGGGAATTGGAGTGGAAAATGGAAACCTCAGAAACGGCAAACAACGGTTGAAAAGACTACGCCAACGGCCCTGGGAAGGGTCTAAGTGGGAGCGCTAATAGAATGCGGCAGACATTTCTGTTATTTCTGTTATTGAGGTCGCATATTTCGCTCATGCCTCAACTCAGTTAGATGCAGCATATCTGCCCAAGTTTCTCCTGTCAAATCGCCGTGCTTCCTTTCATTCACGCCTTGGCCTGCGCGTCTTGGCCGCGAATCCATTCGTGGAACTTTTCGCGCTCTTCGGGAGTCATTTGTTGCCACCGCTCGCGCATGCGCTCCTGCATGCGGCGACGCCACGGATCGCTGTGGCTATGGCCATGGCCGCACCGCCCGCGGTGGCCGCGCAGTCCTCCGAACAATATCCAACTCAGTGCGATTACGCCGAGCCCCTGCCAATACGTAATGCTTGAAAGATGGAAGAGCGCCGGCATCAGCCAATTCCACAAAAGGTGCACAAATTCGCCGAACAGAAAAAATGCGGCGGTGGCAAAGATGCCGAACATCACCAGCCTGGTCAACCGATGCGTGGCGCGATGTGTGGCATCGCGCGTGAAGTCTTCCGCCGATTGTGGTGTCATGTCTTATCTCCTTCGCGCATTGGATTGCGCGCTGATTTCGTCATAAATATCCCGGAGCCGTTCGCGCAAATACATCACTGCGTAATGCTTGCGCGAAAGCAGCGTATTCACGCTGTGTCCGCTTTTCGCTGCGAGCTCCTTGAAACTGCGCCCTTCGATTTCGTGCGCGATGAAAATTTCGCGCTGCTCTCGCGGCAATTCATCGAGCGCATCCTCCAATTCTTCGAACAAGATCGCTCGCGCATAGGCCATTTCCGGCCCGGCCTCTGGTGACGGCAGCAAATCCTCCAGTGCGAGCGATTCGCCATTGGCTGATTGCTTCGCTTGGTCCGCGAGCGCCTCCGGCTTCTTCTTCCGGAACGAATCGATGATGCGATTGCGCGCCACGCGAAACAACCACGCGCCGGCTTGTTCGATCGGCTTCATCAGGCGGTAGGCCTCCACGAATTCGGAGAAGACATCCTGAAGAATGTCTTCCGCGTCGCTGCGGTCCGGAACTCGCCTGCGAATGAAGCTTCGCAGCCGAGCCTGCTCTCGCACGAAGGTTTCCGAGATCCGCCGATCCTGTTCTTCTGCCATCTCGCCTGTGCTCAGCGCTGGCGTCATCTACTGTTGTAGACGATTGGGCGGCGCAGATATTTTGTGGGAGTGTGAAGAATTCGCGACGGCCAGTCAACCGCGAGCTCTGGTGCGCAGGGAATCTCCGAATTCCACATAAGCCGCCTGGTCTCATCGCAATTTCGATTTCCGTTTTCGGGGATAAGAAAATTTGGTAACCTCGAATCCACAGTCGGGCCAAGCGATCTAAGAAAAAAGCAGCATCGCAGGAACGTGAATCAAAACTAAGGAGAAACGCGGTGTCATTACGAATCAATGATGAAGCTCCGAACTTCACGGCCGAAACTTCGCAAGGCCCGGTTAATTTCCACGAGTGGATTGGAAACGGCTGGGCCGTCCTTTTTTCGCACCCGAAGGACTTCACTCCGGTGTGCACGACGGAGCTCGGCTACATGGCCGGGCTACACTCGGAATTCGAAAGACGCAATTGCAAAATCATTGGCTTGAGTGTGGACCCTGTGAGCAGCCACGCGAAATGGGCCGTGGACATCGAAGAAACGCAGGGCCACAAAGTGAAGTATCCGATGATCGGCGATCCGCAACTGAAAGTCGCCAAGCTCTACGATATGCTTCCGGCGGACGCGGGCGACAGTTGCGAAGGACGCACGGCGGCGACGAACGCCACAGTTCGCACGGTCTTTGTGATTGGGCCTGACAAGAAAATCAAGCTGATGCTGAGCTACCCGATGAGCACTGGCCGCAATTTCGATGAGGTGCTGCGCGTGCTCGATTCGATCCAGCTCACAGCGAAACACCAGGTTTCTACTCCCGTGAACTGGAAACCCGGCGACGATGTCATCATCAGCGGCAGCGTCTCGAATGAGGAAGCCAAGCAGAAATATCCGGGTGGGTGGAAGTCCCCGCGGCCGTATTTGCGGATCGTTGCGCAACCGAAGTAAAAGGCCAGCGGGCAAGGACGGTGTTGCGTGATCCTGAAGCAGTTTTATCTGCCGTGCCTGGCGCACGCTTCCTACGTCATCGGAGACGAAGCGACAGGCACAGCGGCCGTCGTTGATCCGCAGCGCGACACGGATCAGTACATCGCTTTTTGCGCCGAGCACGGACTCAAGATCCAGCACGTGTTTCTCACGCATCTCCACGCTGATTTTGTCGCCGGACATTTGGAGTTGCGCGATCGAGTGGGCGCGAAAATTTATCTCGGCGCCGCCGCGAAAGCCGCGTATGAATTCACTCCGCTTCACGATGGGGACATTGTTGAATTCGGCCGCGTGCGGTTGAAGGCGCTCGAAACACCGGGCCACACGCCGGAATCCGTCTCCATCCTCGTCTACGATCTCAATGCAAGCGATACTCAGCCGCACGCGGTTCTTACCGGCGATACTTTGTTCATCGGCGACGTTGGACGCCCCGATTTGCGCGTTGCGCTTGGGTGGTCCGCCGCGGACCTCGGCAGCATGCTTTTCGATTCGCTGCACAGGAAACTGCTTCCGTTGCCCGACCAAAGCCTTGTCTATCCCGCGCACGGCGCCGGCTCGCTCTGCGGCAAGGCGCTCAGCAAGGAAACGGTTTCGACACTTGGCGAACAGCGCCGCTCGAATTACGCATTGCAGCCGATGAGCAAGGAAGCGTTCATCAAAGTTGTGACAGCCGATCAGCCGGAAGCTCCCGCGTATTTCACGTATGACGCCGTACTGAACAGCCAGGAGCGGCCCACGCTCGATGAAGCGCTTGCCCGGTTGAATCCGATGACGCTCGATGGCGTGCTCGCCTTGCAAACTTCCGGCGCACAAATCCTCGACACGCGCGACCCAGGCGAATTTGCATCGGCGCATCTCGCGGGCAGCATCAATATCGGCCTCAGCGGGCAATACGCCACGTGGGCGGGGACGGTGCTGGATCAAAATCATCCGATCGTCATCATCGCGGACCCGGGCCGGGAAAACGAATCGGCCACGCGGCTGGGCCGAATCGGCTTCGATCACATCGTCGGCTATTTGAAGGATGGACTGCAGAGCCTGAAATCGCGGCCGGACCTGACTGTCTCGACGGAGCGCCTGAGCGCCCCATTTGCTGCTGAACTTTTGTCCTCGAAGGAACCGCCGCTGGCTATCGACGTTCGAACGCCCACCGAACGCGCGCAGAAACACATTCAAGGAAGCATGCCCATTCCGCTGAATCACCTGGCGGAGAATTTCGAAAAGCTGCCGAAGGATCGCAACCTGGTGGTTTTTTGCGCGGGCGGCTACCGGTCGTCCATCGCCGCCAGCTTGCTGCAGCGCGGGGGTTTCAGCCGCGTCAGCGAAATCGCCGGCGGGATAGCTGCGTGGGAATCGGCGAACCTGCCGCTTCAAGCCAGCCCAGTCACGGCTTAGGATTTCATCCATCGCCACGCCCTGAAAGCCTAGCTTCCGCCCATCCTCGGGGCAGTGTCCGAAATCGTAAAATTTTTCAAAAAATCGAAAGAATAAGCGATTAGAACGATGTCCGGTTGTTTGTTTTGTGCGAGTTACGGTCAGTTCTAATTCTTCATAGGACAAGCGATTAGAATTGAGTTTTTGAGGGCAAAT
>DASYYH010000019.1 GCA_035934015.1 Candidatus Acidiferrales bacterium | reverse complement strand
CGAACATATCGTTGGAATCCGGGACGCATTTCATTTTGAAGAACGCACGGAGGAAAATTGGGCGCTGAATTCTGTAAAGCTCCTCTCACCGTGCGAGCCGAGCAAAATCGTTTGCGTGGGCCGCAACTTCGCCGAACATGCGGCGGAGATGGGAAACAATGTGCCGAAAGAGCCGTTGATTTTCCTTAAGCCTCCGTCCGCGATCATTGCGCCTGAGGAGCCGATCGTGACGACTCCGCTCTCGGAACGAGTGGATTACGAGGGGGAATTGGCAATCGTGATGGCAAAGAAGTGTTCTCGACTAAAGGCCTCAGACGACGCAGCATCGTACGTTCTCGGCTACACCTGCTTGAATGATGTGACCGCGCGGGACTTGCAGAAGAAGGATGTGCAATTCACGAGGGCAAAAGGGTTCGACACCTTCTGCCCATTCGGTCCCGTGATCGAGACAAAACTGGATCTCGGCGCGGCAACGATTGAAACTTTCGTGAATCGAATCAGGAAACAGTCCGCGCGCGCGGCGGAAATGATTTTTACCGTAGATGTTATAATTCGATGGATTTCGCAGGTGATGACGCTTTTCCCCGGGGACGTGATCTCGACTGGAACGCCCTCCGGGGTGGGACCGCTGTCCGCGGGCGACGTAGTGGAAGTCAGCGTCGGCGGAGTGGGAACGCTGCGCAATCCGGTGGTTGCCGCAGGATAGCGGCGCGGATTCCCTGGTAAGGATGGACATTGGCACACATCGCTTCCAATTGGCATCAACTGGCACTGGTCGCTGCGATCGTAATTGTTATCGCCGGCGGCGCGATAGCCTGGCGCTTTGGGCGAGCGAAAGACGCGATGGAGATCGAACGCGAGCGCCGCGCATACCTAAATCGCATTGGCCGGATTGTCGACGGCCAGGTGCTGGAGATTGTCGAGCGGCCGGCGGAAGAAAGTGGCGCATCGAAGTCCGCCATTCACAAACTGCTTCTGTACACCTACTCGATTTCGGGCGTCTCCTACGAAGCCGCGCAGGATATTACGGGACTTGAAGAACGAGCCTGCCTGGACAAGGTCGTGTCAGGCCAGCCCGCGGGAGTGAAATACGATCCTTCGAATCCGAGCAACTCGATACTGATAGCCGATGATTGGTCCGGGCTGCATTGAGAAAGTAGCGTTCCCTCCAGCCATTGCAATCCTTCTTGATACTCAGCCGAATGAGTAATATCGCGATGTTTGCTTGCTCCGACCGCGCGGGTGTGTCAGGCTAACGCGCGAACAATTTGCCATGACAGCGAAAAAACTCCACCAGGACCCGATTCAAGAACTCGCCAAGAGGAGCGCCGAAGCGGAAGAAGGCGGGGGCGCGGAGCGGCGCGAGCGTCAGCATAAGGAGGGCAAACTCGGCGCGCGCGAGCGGATCGAGTTGCTGTTCGACGAAGGCACTTTCGAAGAACTCGACAAATTCGTCAAACACCGCTGCACGGATTTCGGCATGGAGGAGCAGCGGCCTTCGGGAGACGGCTTCGTTTCCGGCTTTGGCCGGATTGACGGCCGGCTGGTTTATGCCTTTGCGCAGGACTTCACGGTCTTCGGCGGTTCGCTTTCGGAATCGAATGCCGGGAAAATCACGAAAATCATGAAGCTGGCGATGAGCAACGGCGCGCCAGTGATTGGCCTGAACGATTCGGGCGGCGCGAGAATTCAGGAAGGCGTGATGTCGCTCGCGGGATATGCGGATATTTTTCTGCTCAATACCCTGGCGAGCGGCGTGATTCCGCAAATCAGCGCCATCATGGGGCCGTGCGCGGGCGGCGCCGTGTATTCTCCAGCAATCACGGACTTCGTTTTCATGACCGAAAAAACTTCCTATATGTTTGTCACGGGACCCGATGTGATCAAAACCGTGACGCATGAGGAAGTGACGAAGCACGAGCTTGGCGGGGCGATGACGCACAACGCCAAAAGCGGCGTCGCTCATTTCATTTCCCGGGACGATACCGAATGCCTGGCGATGATCCGCGAGCTGATGAGTTTTCTGCCTTCAAACAATCTCGATGATCCGCCAATGCGATCGTCGAGCGACCCCGCTGACCGCGCGGAGGCTTCGCTCAATTCCATCGTGCCTGAAGATCCTCTGGTACCGTACGACATCAAGGACGTGATCCACGCAATCGTGGACGACCGATATTTTTTTGAGGTGCATGAGCACTTCGCGAAAAATATCGTCGTCGGCTTCGCACGGCTTGATGGCAGGCCTGTGGGAGTCGTGGCGAATCAGCCTGCGTTTCTTGCCGGTGTGCTCGACATCAATGCGTCTGTGAAAGGCGCGCGATTCGTGCGTTTTTGCGACGCGTTCAACATTCCGTTGATCACGTTCGAGGATGTTCCGGGATTTCTTCCGGGTACGCAGCAGGAATATGGCGGCATCATCCGGCACGGGGCGAAACTGCTTTTTGCGTTCGCCGAAGCCACTGTGCCGAAAATTACGGTGATCACCAGAAAAGCTTATGGCGGAGCTTACTGCGTGATGGCGTCGAAACACATTCGCACCGACATGAATTTCGCATGGCCGACGGCGGAAATTGCAGTGATGGGCCCGGAGGGCGCTGTCAATATCGTCTACAAGCGCGAGATCGAACGCGCCGCGGAATCTGAGCGCGCGTCCCTGCGGCAGGACAAGGTCGCCGAATTCCGTGAGCGATTCGCGAATCCCTACGTTGCCGCAGAGAGGGGTTACATCGACGTGGTAATCCAGCCCTCGGAGACGCGCTCGAAGCTCATCACCGCTCTTTGCTCACTCGAAAACAAGCGAGATGCAAATCCGCGCAAGAAACACGGCAATATCCCGCTCTAGGCCGCTCATGTTCAAAAAAATCCTGATTGCGAATCGCGGCGAGATTGCGGTGCGAATCCTGCGCGCGTGCCGCGAAATGGATATTCCCGCAGTCGTGGTGTTCAGCGATGCAGATCGAGCATCGCTTCACGTGCGGCTTGCTGACGAGGCGTATCCCATCGGCCCCGCGCCTTTGAAGGAGAGTTATCTCGTCATCGAAAAGATTATGGGCGTGGCACGATTTGCGGGCTGCGACGCCCTTCATCCGGGATACGGAATTCTGTCAGAAAATCCGAATCTGGCGCGCGCATGCGCCGAATCCGGCGTG
>DASYYH010000018.1 GCA_035934015.1 Candidatus Acidiferrales bacterium | reverse complement strand
TTCGTCCGGGTCGAAAGGGGTTTACACTCCGAAAAGCTTCATCCCCCACGCGGCGTCGCTGCGTCAGGCTTTCGCCCATTGCGCAATATTCCCCACTGCTGCCTCCCGTAGGAGTCTGGACCGTGTCTCAGTTCCAGTGTGGCCGATCATCCTCTCAGACCGGCTACCGATCATGGCCTTGGTGAGCCGTTACCTCACCAACTAGCTAATCGGCCGCGGGCCCCTCTTCCGGCGCATTGCTGCTTTGAATTCCCCGGTCGAAACCAAGGAAGTGTTATGCGGTATTAGTCCCGCTTTCGCGGGGGTATCCCCCACCGAAGGGAAGGTTGCCCACGTGTTACGCACCCGTTCGCCATGCGCCGGCCTCCTGTATTGCTACAGAAGACTGCGCATTCGACTTGCATGTGTTAAGCACGCCGCCAGCGTTCGCTCTGAGCCAGGATCAAACTCTCGTTTGAATCTGGTGCTCCTCGGTTTTTTTTGCGGAGAATTTTCATTCGCCGGAAAAAACCGGAAGCGAACTGTTGAATCGCTCGGTTCTCAAATGAACCAAACGGGTTCTGGCATGTTTCGTCCGATTGTCAAAGAGCAGCCCCGCGCGAAGCGGGTAACTCGCTAAGAGAAGCGCCCCAAAGAGCGGATCCAGTGAAGCGAGGACTTCCTGTCCAGCAGGAAGGAGTACAGACAAACGGAGATACTACAGGAACATTTTGGAGAAGTCAACGGCAATTCGACAATTTATTGAGCAGTGTGTCGCGCCTCTTGCGGCGACACCCCGGCGGCGATGTTGTCTGCCGTGCGCATTTCGATGTGCGAGGGGAGCTCCGCGTCGATCTCTTCGTCCAGCTTCGAACGATGAAATAAATTTGTGATTCGGCGAAGAATGGACATGCTCACTCGTACCTCAGCGCGACCATGGGATCGACGCGCATGGCGCGGCGGGCGCAGCAAGCAGCGCCCCTACGAAGGCAAGGCTAACAGCAAATCCCCGAGTACCCCACCCTTTGCGGCGCGCTTCGGCGCGCGCAAAGCGCAAAGGATGGGCCACCCGCGCGCCCTTTTTTTCTTGTGCTGCTAGCGCAGCAGACCGGCGGCGCGAATAGGAAGATTGATTATGATGCGTACCGCTGCGAACGTGTATGCGAAGGCTCATTACTCGTGCCTCAGGGCAACCATGGGATCGACGCGCATGGCGCGGCGGGCGGGAATGTAGCAGGCGGCTGAGCCCGCGATTAACAGGAGCAAGACTGACGCAACAGCGATTTCTGCGTTGCCTGGAGTGACGCCGTAAAGCAGCCCTTGCAACAGGTGAACACCAGCGAGCTCAAGCACGACACCAGCCGCAAGGCCCAGCAGAACGAGGCGCAGTCCGCGCCAGACGATCATCTTTAGCACGGCTTGGGGCGCGGCACCGAGCGCGGTACGAATTCCAATTTCTTTCGTGCGGACCATAACAAGAAATGAGAGGACGCCGTAAAGCCCGAGTGCGGAAAGGAGAAAACCCAACGCGGCAAACAGAGTAATGAGGGCAGCGTTGAACCGGGGCTGCACACGCAGAAGGTTCACGCGTGCATCCAGGGTCGAGATGCTCGCCAACAGCGTAGGATCAAGCGTTGAAATTTTTTCGCGAACCAGCCGCTCCACAGCGACTGGTTCCAGGGAGCTGCGTACAAGAAAGAAGGCATGGCGATCGTCCGGTGCCGTGACGGGGTCTGGCAAGCGCGGTCGCGGGAGATAGTAGCCGGGATCGCTGCGTCCAATCCTGCCGGATTGGTCAAGGTGGTTTACGTCGCCGACAACGCCGATGACCGTGTACCAAGATCCCGAAGGAGGTGCGAGCTGAAGATGCTGGCCGATTGCGTTCCGTCCAGCGAAAAGGCGAGCAGCCAGTTTCTTGGTCACTACGATCACATCGGAATGCGGATCTTGATCGCTTGGCAGGAACTCGCGCCCCTCGAGAATAGGAATGCCAAGCGTCTGGAAATAACCGGGCGTAACCGTACTCCAGCCGACTAGCCCGCCTTCGCCTTTGGGAGAAGGAGGCTGGCCTTCGACACGGATATCGAAGAAACTGCGCGCGCGCCCTCCTCCGGTGGGCGGGAGCGAGTCGCTAACGCCCACACCCGTCACTCCGGGCAAATCTCGCAACGCCGACTCCAGCTGATTGAAGAATTCGTCTGCCCTCCCGGATTGGCCGTAGGCTCGACCCAGCGTGACTTCGGCCGTAACAATGTGGCTGGTTTTCATTCCCAGCGGCACGTTGTCAATGTTTCGCAAGGTTTCGAGGAGCAATCCTGCCCCGGCGACCAGCGCAAAAGACACGGCCACTTGCCCGACGACCAGCATTGCTCCGAGGCGAGCCCGCGGTGCGGCGAGCGAAGGGCCGGCGAGGAGCGTGCGCACAGGTGGTGGAGTCAGCGCCGGTGCCAGTCCGCATGCTAAACCTGCGAGCACTGAGGCTATCAAAACAAAGAGCACCACTGGCGCGTCGAGACGCACCTGCGCGACATGCGGAATTCCAGCCGGTGCAAGCGCCACAAACAGACGCAGCAGCACGAAAGCCAGTCCCGCGCCGCCGACGCCGCCGGAAAGACCCAGGAGGGTGCTTTCCGTAAGTTGCAGAGCGATCAAGTTTCTCCGGCTAGCGCCGAGAGCCGTTCGCACTGCGAGTTCTCGTTCTCGCGCTGAGGCGCGCGCGGAAAGAAGGTTTGTCACGTTGGCGACGGCCAAGAGGAGTAAGGCGAGCGAAGCTCCAAAGAGAACCAATAGTGCCAACCGTATCGACCCGACCTGGTCTTCGCGCACGGAGATTAAGCCCAGTCCTATTTCCTTGCGGAACATCGGCGGTGAAGCTTGCCGCCAACTCTCAAGCGCGGGTTCGAGCTGGGCGCGGGCTTCTTTCATGTTCACGCCCGGCTTTAACCTTGCGTAAGCGCGCACCGCCCCGGCCATCGGGTTTGATCGCTCGGCGGCGGTAATAGCCTCGGGCAAGATGACGTCCACCGGTTCGAGCGTGGGCCACTCGAAATTCGGCGGCAAGATACCGATAATGCGGGTTGGCTGGCCATCAAGCGAGAGCATCTGACCAAGAGCTGTAGCGCGGCCACCGAAACGGCTCTGCCACAACGCATAGGAAATCAGGCACACTGCTGGGGCGTTGGGGCCGTCCTCTTCGGCATTGAAGCTGCGGCCTAAAATTGGGCTGATTCCGAAGGTGGGGAGAAACGTGGATTCCGCGCGTGCGCAAGCGAGACGCAGTGGTTGCGTCTCCGTCAAATCGCATCCCGCGATGCCGGGACGCCATGAAGTTATGGATTCGAAGGGCGTATGGGTGGTGCGAAGTTGCAGATAGGACGACGTGAAGAGGAACGGGCGCGAGTCGAAGGAGGGCATGAGCATCCCAAAAAAGACAAGCCGATTCGCATTCGCGTAGGGAAGCGGGCGAAGCAAATCAAGGTCGAACACACTAAATACTGCAGTGTTGGCGCCGATGCCGAGCGCCAGTGTGAGGACGGCGATGGCCGTGAATCCGAGGTTCTTGCGGAGGCCACGCAGGCTGTAATGCAAATCCCGCCACAGTGAATCGAGGAACATGTGGGCGTCGGCGGCGATTACGCGCTCTTTCATCGCAGGACGGCTGCCGAAGCGCAGCACTGCCTGCCGCCGCGCTTCTTTGGGCGACATTCCTGCGGCGATGTTGTCCGCTGTGCGCATTTCGATGTGCGAGCGGAGTTCCGCGTCGATCTCTTCGTCGAGCTTCGAGCGGTGAAATAAATTCGTGATGCGGCGAAGAATGGACATGCTCACTCGTACCTCAGGGCGATCATTGGATCCACTTTCATGGCGCGACAGACATCGCAAGGAATACATCGCGCCGCCCTCTTTTCTTGTGCTGCTATCGCAGCAGACCGGCGGCGCGAATCGGAAGAATCATTCATGGCCTACTCCTGCGCGTAGCGCAACACGGCGCGCACGCCTTTCACTACTTGTTCGAAACTTTCCTGGGCGTTGCGCAATTCCTTCTGGCCGGCAGGCGTCAGCCGGTAGTATTTCGCTTTGCGATTCGTCTCCGTCAGCTTCCATTCGGAGCGAATCCATCCGCACTGCTCCATGCGGTGCAAGGCGGGATAGAGCGAACCCTCCTCGACGGCCAGCAGGTCGTCCGAGGCGCGCTGGATGTGCAGGACGATTCCGTAACCGTGCAGCTCGCCCATCTGCGAAAGGGTTTTCAGTGTCAGCAGGTCCAGACTTCCCTGAAGATCGTTCTTCGCCATTTTGCATTACCCCTAGACAACTCAGCCTGATAAGGATTACACCTAGAATGCTAGGTATGTCAAGGACGTTCTTGTGTGGCGAAAAGAAAACGGGCCCGGCGGGGAGGCCGGGCCCGCGACGCGACTCTCAGACGGCCAGGAGGAGGGAATCAGCCGACCTTGAGATCGTTGGTCACAGAAAAAACGCCGGGGACACTATTGGCGCGCAGATAGGCGAGTCTGGCGTCGGTTTCGTTATCTACGTAGCCGATGAGGGTTACGTGGCCCGTATCCACGATGATGTGGATCATCGGATTCACGCCCATCGCATAACGGTAGAGGCTGGCGTAGGAAAAAATCGCGCGGTATTCGGCGCGGCGAATCTGAAAGTCCATCGAAGAGAACGGCAGGACGGTGATTTTGTCGATAACGTGCGTGACACCTTCGATGTGCTTCACAGAGGCAACGGCGTCTTCCTTCGTGCCCGGGTAGACGACTTCGCCAGTGAGCGTGACTTCGGTGCCGTTGACCGAATAAGCGAGGTCGTCAAACACGCCATACCACGGATTCATGGCCAGCGCGTGATGGACTTGCTTGATCAAGCCGGCTTCGAGCTTGGGGTCGGTCTGCTGGTAAGCGACAGGCCTATTTGACGCGGCGGAGAGTGCCGCAGCGTGCGGAGCCGCCAGTCCGAACATCAGCGCGGCGAGCAATGCCAATTTCATCCACAGAGTGATTTTGCTGGTTTTTTCTCTCATGACCCTCTCTCCTTTCTTCGCTCCTTGCCACGTTTCCAGGGTCTCCTTCATCACTCTGGCCACATCCCTAATATCGTTAGATGCGGTTTGGCACAGCCGGGAAACCCGTGAGGAAGCTGCAAAAACGACGCGGGCACGGGTTCAAGCCCGTCTGGGCGCGCAACCATCTCCGGTGGGGAGGCATCCCTCTAGGTCATTCGCGGCTGAAGAGCCCTTTCGGGCGGGGCGTAACTACAGAATTGTGGCTGGTTTGCGGGAAGAAAATTGGGTATGGCCGGAGTTGGGCAGTGATGTAAACTGCGTAGCGCTCCTGTGGGGCGCTTGCCATACGGATCTTGGGGGATTCTGAAACTTCCGGATAAAGTCGTCGGTCCGCAGTTGTTCCGTGGTGAAAATCGGATGGAGGATTTGATGAATTTGAAACGCTTGATGTATGTGGTTTTCGCGCTGCTGGTGACCTCCGGCGCCGCTTCAGTGCGGCTCGCGGCGCAGACCATGACCACCGGCGGCGTGCACGGCACGGTGACGAATCCGAAGGGAGCGCAGGTGTCCGGGGCGGTGGTGGAGTTGAAGAACAACGCCAAAGGGACGGTGCAGACGGCGACGACGCCGGGAGATGGTTCGTATCAGTTTGGATTGCTCGATCCGGGATCCTACACCATTACCGTGACGATGACCGGCTTTCAGCCGGCGGTGAAGGTGGTGACGGTTCCTCTGGGTGAGCCGGTCGTGGTGGATTTTAAGCTCTCGGTGCAGCCGCTGCCCGCACAGGTGCAGGCGGCTTCTCTGCTGAAGAAGCAGGATGGCAACCAAGGGGTGGCGTTCACGCGGCGGCAAATTTTGCACGAGCCGAATCCGGGCGAGGATGTGACCCGCTTCGCGCAATTGGCGCCCGGAGCAGTGATGAATACGGTGGGCGGGACAGGGAACTTCGCGCAGTACGGCATGCCGGCGACGTCGAACAAATTCACGCGCGACGGCGTGGACCAGATGCAGCCCTTCCAGAGCATCAACGACACGGGCGCGACGGGATTGATGCTGGGGACGAACGAAATTCAGGAAGTGGACATCTCGAACAACAACTACAGCGGGAGCGTGAGCGAGCTGGCGGGGACGGGCGTGAATCTGATCACGCGTTCCGGTGGAAGCACGCTGCATGGCGAAGCAAATTACTTCTGGAACACGCGAATCCTGAATGCGAACGATTTCTTCAACAACGAGCAGGCCATTCAGCGGCCCTTTGACAGCGCCAACCAGTGGCAAGGGTCGCTGGGCGGGACGATCAAGCCGAACAAGGTGTTTTTTTTCCTGGATTCAGAAGGCGGTCGCGTGCTGATTGATTCGCCGGCGACCGTGGTGATGCCGAGCCCGCAATTCCAGGCGGCGACGCTGACCAACCTTCAGGGTTTGGGTCGCCCGGACGTGGCAGCGTTCTACAGCGGCATTCTCTTCGGGACACTGAACGGCGCGCCGCAGTCCAGCGCGGCGCTGGATAATCAGTTTCCGGGCCAGTTCACCGACAGCAGCGGAATCGTCCATACGACCGGAGACGGCTGCGGCGGGTTCAATTTGAATCCGCAGTTTTACAATCCAGCGGGCGTGGGAGTCGGCGCGGCCGAGCCATGCTCGGTGGGATACACGACGACGCAGAAGAACTTTACGAAGGAATGGCTAGTGAATGGGCGGCTGGATTTCAATATTTCGCAGAAAGACCGCATGTTTGTAAGAATCCGGCGGGACTGGGGCAACCAGACGACCTATTCGGACCCGATCAGTTCGGCCTTCAATGTGTATGCGTCGATTCCGGCGACGGAAGGGCAACTGGTGTGGAACCACAATTTCGGGTCCACGGCGGCGAATCAAGTGTCCGTCTCGGGGCAATATGTTTCGGCGGTGTTTGGGCCGACGAGCCAGATCAACGCGTTCGACGCTTTCCCGACGACCATGGCGATGGCGGACGGGACGTTCTACACCACGACGAGCACGCCGAATCCATGCGTGAATGCGCCTTTGGGATCGGGGCTGCCGATTCTGCTCGGCGGACAGGATTGCAGCGTGCCGCACGGGCAGAACGATACGCAAGTGCAGATCAGCGATGATTTTTCGAAGACCGCAGGACGGCACACAATCAAGATGGGCGGGCAATACCTGCGGCTGGACGTAAGCGATCACAATTTTGGAACGCTGGCGACAGGGGTGCTGCTCGTCAATTCGATCAATGATTTTTACAACGGAGGCCAGACGGGCGATTCGTATACGCAGTCGTTTCCGCAGGCGCAATCCGAACCGATGGCGGAGTACACGACCGGCGGGTATATCGAAGACGACTTCCGCTACAGCGACCGGCTGAACCTGACCGTGGCGGTTCGCGCGGAGCACGACTCGAATCCCATCTGCCGCAATCTGTGCTTCGCGCAATTGTCATCGACGTTTCAGAATGACATTGGGCTTGGCAACAACCAATCGAGTTTGCTGCAAATTCCTTACAACCAGTCAATCAAGATCAACCAGGAGCACGCGCTCAGCGGACTTCACAGCGTGGTGTACGAGCCGCGCATCGGGTTCGCGTGGCAGCCGAAGTGGCTGGGAACGAAGACGGTGTTACGCGGCGGCGGGGGACTTTTCTACAACATGCTGCCGATGTCGATCGTGACGCCATTCGCAGAAAATCCGCCGTTTGGGGCGACGTTCACGAGCACGAACGACTTTCTGGTGACGACGACGGGCGCCACAGGGTCGAGCATTTTCAGCGACGTGAAGGGAGCGAACACGGTCTTCCAGCAGGGCTTCTACAGCAGCGAGACGTTCAACACGATTCTGGCGAACGACGCGTCGTTTACACCGCCGAGCATTTTCACGGCGGAAGGAAGAACGACGATTCCACAGTATCAGAAATGGAGCCTGGAGCTGCAGCACCAACTGACGAATACGACGCTGGTCAGCGTCTCGTACGTGGGCAATCACGGCGTGCATGAGCCTGTGGTGGATAACTCGGCGAACGCTTACAGCACATCAACCTTCGGCACGCTGCCGCTGGGGCAGGCGCCGGATCCGCGATTCGGAGAGGTGACGGTGCTCTACAGCGGCGGAGATTCGCACTACAACGGAGTCACGGCGACGGTGACGCACCAGATCAGCGGGGTGTGGGGACGAGGCGTGATTCAGGGGAGTTACACGTATTCACATGCGATGGATGACGTATCAAACGGAGGATTCCTTCCCTTTTCGCCGACAAGCTTCACATACCCGCAGGATCCGCTGAATTACTCGGGAAACTATGGGTCGGCGGACTATGACGTCCGGCACAGCGGGAGCATGAACTTTGTGTGGAATCCGCCGTTAAGAGAGATCATTGGAAAACGCGGGCCGAATTACCTGATCAACGGGTGGGAGATCTCCGGTGTCGTCTTTGCGCGCACGGGACTGCCCTATAGCGTGGTGGACGGCGCGCTGAGCACCAGCCTGCAGGCGACGAACTACTTCGGGGCTGTGATTCCGCAATACATCAGCGGGCCCACAGGCTGCCGGGTGAACTCTTCCGGGCCAAGCTGCCTGGCGCCGCCGGGAACGGCATCCACGTGCCTGACTGCGGCGGCGTGCGAATTCAACATCGGAGCGGAAAGCGCATTTTCGACAGGACAGCGGAATTTCTTCCGAGGGCCGGATTTCTTCAACGTGGACGCGGCGGTGATGAAGTCAACAAGCATTCCCTTCTGGCAAGGCGCACACGTGATCCTCGGAGTGCAGGCGTACAACGTGCTCAACCATCCGAATTTCGGCATGCCCGTGAACAATGCTGCGAGCCCAAATTTCGGGGAAATACTGGCCACGGCGGGATCTCCGACAAGCGTGCTTGGCTCGATGCTGGGCGGCGAGATGAATGCGCGAGTGCTGCAGTTCAAGGCGCAATTCACGTTCTAAATTCTTATCCTCTTGCGAGAATTCTTACGGCGGCCCGGGGAACCCGGGCCGTTCTTTTGCGCAAAGCTTTTTTCGCCGGCATCACGGTTTCACTTGTGAATTTCACATCGCGAAGGATACGAATCGAGAAAAAAAGGGAGCCTCCCCCAAGGGAGGCTCCTTGTCTTTTTCTGCGAAAACTGCGATTGACGAAAACTAGAAGTGAAGAATCAGGCCGAGGTTGGCTTCACCCTGGTTGGCCTTGTAACTCCCCGCGTAGGTTCCGCAGCCATAGTAGCCGCTGCAATATGTGGACTGATTCGGAGTTGTCCGGCTGGCCATCCAGCGCATATCGAAGCGAAGGCCGAGATACTTGCTGAAATAATATTTCACGCCGCCGCCGAGATTGTAGGCGACTTTGTTGTTGAAGCCGACGTAGAGCTTAGTCGGCTGGCTATCGAGATTGCCAAAGTTGGTCCAGCCTACGCCGCCTGCGACAAAAGGTCTGATATTGGAGCCGCTGCGAAACGTATAAGCGCCGCCAAAGGTGTACGTACCCAGCGTCCCATTGGCAAGAAAATCTTTTGTGGGCGGAATAGTAGTGAAGTCTTGCTCACTATATGTAGTCGGCTGGCGCACCATCATGAATTCAACCGCAAAACTGTCCCAGATGGAATAGTCGGCGATTACGCCGTAGTCGATGCCGCTCTTGATGAAAACATTGTCGACGTTGGCGTTTGAGGTATAGCCAGTGACATTGATTTTTCCGCCGAATTTGGCGCCTCCAAAAGGAGTGATTTCGATTTTGTCCGCGTACGTATCCTGCGCCATCGCACAAGTGGCGCCGCAGCTCAGAATAAAGACGAGTACCAGCAGTTTCCGCAAGAACATTTCCATCTCCTCCGTGTGTAGGATCGACTCGCTCCCCAGGAAGTTCGTCGCTCCTCGCTCCTTTATGAGCCGGGCCGAAACATTGCCAATTCTACAACGGACTTCAAAATACTGAAATTTCTAAAGTAACTGTCGTTGCTTAAACTTAGACGGCGCGTGCATGGATGGAGTTGCTTTTGTGAAAAAGCGCGGAATGCAGGAAAAACTCAGGAAGGATGAACGACTTCTGGAGAAGGACCGAGAGCATTTGCGGCGGCGCGGGCAGCGGAAGCATCTTCCTCACGCCATTTGCGCGCGACTTCATTCAACTGGCAGAGAACACTCTGAATTTCCTTGACGCGCTTGGTGAGGCCATAGGTAACGGCGGGAGGAATGGAAGCCTCATATTTGCGATAGACGAAGCCGCGCTCCTCGAGAGCGCGAAGCCTCTCGGTGAGAACGCGAGAGGAGATTCCCTCCACCTTGCGGCGAAGGGCACCGAAGCGAGTCGGGCCTTCCTGACCTAAAGTCCATAGAATGTACATAGTCCATGGGCGGGCAAGCGTCTGAAGGAGATTGTGCATCGGGCATTGGGAAGCTGCGTCACATTTGCCCTTATTCATCGTCATGGTAATAGGATGCGCGAGCTCGATGGCTGGTTACTTTAAAGTTCCTACTTTACAAAGTCAAGTAGTTATTTAAAGTAACCAAATCCGAATTTCCTCATCCAATCGTGTACGGCGCTTCCGATGAGCCGCCAGGCAGGGGCGCCGGGAGTTGGAGGAGGATGCGAATGACGCTACTTCGGATTGATTCGAGCGCGCGCGGGAGTTCGGTGTCGCGGCAATTGACTGCGAAATTCGCCGAGGATTGGAAGCAGGAACACCCGGCGGGCAGAGTCATTGAGCGAGATTTGTCGCGGACGCGGCTGCCACAGATTACGGACGAATGGGCAGCGACATACGCCGATCCGGCGAAACTGACACCTGAGCAGCGGGAATATCTTGCGACTTCGGATGAGTTGATTGAGGAACTGCACGCAGCGGACACGATTGTGATTGGAGCGCCGATGTACAACTTCACGATTTCGTGGCCGCTCAAGGCGTGGATTGACCAAGTGACGCGCGTGGGGAAGACGGTTGCCTATGACGCGAAAGGGCCGAAGGGACTGCTCAGCGGGAAGAAAACGATTGTGATCACGTCGCGAGGAGGAACGTACGCCGGGACGGCGCGAGCGGCGATGGATTTTCAGGAGCCGTATTTGCGGCACATCCTCGGATACATCGGATTGAACGACGTGACGTTCATCAACGCGGAAAATCAAGGCAACGGGCAGGCGGCAGCGTCGCGGGAGGCGGCGGTGCAAGAGATTCATCACGTGGTCGCGCAAGAATCGAATGCCTGCGTAGAGGCAGGCTGCTGAAGCAACGATTGCGGACTGCGGCAACGAGATAGGAACTTCGGTAATGGGTCAGTTTGAATTTTGACTCCTTGTGTCACGATCCCCCAGGCTTCCCTATCCGGGGACCTGGGGGCCCCGTTTGCAAGAAAATTCAAACTGACCCGCCACCAAAACTTCCAACAGCCAAAGGGCAATGAGGGGAGAAGGAATGTCATTCGAACTGGCGGGGAAAGCAGTAACGGAAGGCGAAGGCGTTATCGCGGCGGGCGGGGCGCTGGCGGACGGCGAGGCGTCGCTGGTGGCGGCGGCGAAGAAAGGGAACGCGCGGGCGTTCGAAAAGCTCGTAGAACAATACGAGGGGAGAATTTTCCGCCTGGCGCAGAACATCATGCAGAACCACGAAGACGCCGAGGACGTGTCGCAGGAAGCATTCGTGCAAGCGTTTCAGCACCTCGACAAATTTCAAGGGGATTCGCGATTTTCGACGTGGCTGACGCGTATCGCCATCAATCAGGCGCTGATGAAGCTGCGGAAGAAGCGGCGCGTGAAGGAATTTTCGCTGGACGAGCCAACGGAAGAGGATCTGCCCGTGCCGGTGCAACTGATGGACTGGGGGCCGACGCCGGAGCAGCGGTATTCGCAGAAAGAGATGCAGAAAATCCTGAAAGAAGCGATTCGAGGGCTGCGGCCGATGTTTCGCGCGGTTTTCCAACTGCGGGACATCGAGGAATTTTCGACGGAAGAGACCGCGCAGGCGCTGGGGCTGTCGATTCCCGCGGTGAAGGCGCGCGCGGTGCGGGCGCGATTGCAGCTCCGCGAGGCGCTCGACCGGCATTTCCGGCGAGGCGGAATGCCACGGAGCGCGGAAGCGGAAGTGAAACGAGGCGCGATGGTGCAGTGAGAAAGACGCTCCATCGCGGAGCGGCTTGAGAAGCTTTTTTGCGGCGGTTGGCAGTGAGTTGAGCGGATGCGAGGCCAGGGGGCGGACGATGATTGGCTATGTACTGTGCGGTGTGATGGCGCTGCTTACTTTTCTCAGCTTGGCAGGATCTGGATTCGACGCAGGGATGAAGCGGCAAAACTGAAAAGCGGATTTCTAGGGCGCAAGATTTTGCGAACACGAATCAGGACTGGAAAAATTCGGGAACACACTGGTCTTCACAAATTATGACGCGTGAACGTGAAGACCGCCGCTGCGCACGGACACACGCCCAGAAATTGCGCTGATGCGGTTTGAACGAGGCACGTACAAACTAACGGGCGACGGGAGCCGACGCACCCTGGATGAGGCGGCGGAGGGATTGGTCGTAGGGCGCGCGAGCGACGCCGCGTTCGGTGATGATGGCAGCGATGAAACGTGCGGGAGTGACGTCGAAAGCAGGATTCGCGACGGCTACATCGGGCGCGAGGCGCACGCCATGGACATGGGTGACTTCGGCGGCGGGACGCTGCTCGATGGGGATAGCGTCGCCGGAAGCAAGCGAAAGATCCAGCGTGGAAACGGGCGCGGCGACGAAAAACGGAACATGATTTTCGTGCGCGAGGACGGCCATGGCGTACGTGCCGATCTTGTTGGCCGTGTCGCCATTCGCGGCGATGCGATCGGCGCCGGCGACAATCGCGCCGATACCGCCAGTCTTCAGAAAATGTCCCACCATGTTGTCTGTAATCAAAGTGAGCGGAATTTTATCCTGCTGAAGTTCCCAGGCGGTGAGGCGCGCGCCTTGCAGATAAGGACGCGTTTCGGGAACGAACACTTCGAGCTTGCGGCCGGATTCTACGGCGACGCGAATGACGCCGAGGGCCGTGCCGATGCCGCCGGTGGCGAGCGCGCCGGCGTTGCATTGCGTCATGACGCGGCCGCTGGCAGGCAATAATTCCGCGCCGAATTTGCCGATGGCTTCGTCGGCGAGCTGGCGTTCGCGATGGACTTGCTGCGCTTCTTCCGCCAGCGCTTCCTTAATAGGTTCGAGATTATTTTGCGCGGCGTTGCGTGCGAGAGAATCGAATTTGCGCTGAAAACGGCCGATGGCCCAGAAAAGATCGACGGCTGTGGGACGCGTGACGGCAAACGTGTCGCAAATGGTTCTGAATTCCGCGCGCAAATCTTCGAGCGAGGCCGCGCGGGAATGCAAAACACCGAGCGCGATGCCCATCGAGGCGGCGACTCCGATGGCCGGCGCGCCGCGGATGACCATGTCTTTGATGGCGGCGGCGACGTCGCGATAGTTGGTGTAGGTGTGATACACGACTTCGGCGGGCAAGCGGCGCTGATCGAGAAGGACGACGCCTTCGGGAGTCCAGCGAATGGGCTCGACGCTTCGCAATACGACCTCCACGAGTCAACAGCAAAACAACAATCAATGGTGGGTCAGTTTGAATTTTGATTCGTTGCGCAACGATCCAGAAAATTCAAACTGACCCACCACTCAATAATTGTACATGAATGACGGTGCAGGCTGCGCCCGGCGTGAAAAATCAGTGCGGGATGTGCTGGAGGCCGTGTGTGCCCAGGAAAAAGGCCGCGAAGAGGAATGAATTGTAAGTGACGTGAATCAAGAACGAAGCGAGGACGGAACGGGCGCGCGCGCGGGCGAAGGTGAGGGCGATGCCGACGAAAATGAGAATGGCGATTTGCGCCCAGCCGCCCCAAAGCTGCGCGGCGTGCATGAGGCCGAAAAGAATTCCGGTGATGACAATGCCGGCGGGAATGCCCCATTTGCGCGCGAAGACGGGATACAAATAGCCGCGAAAGATTGTCTCTTCAAAAAACGGCGCGAAGGCAATGCCGAAAACCATGAGCCAGAGAACGTTCGTGCGAGTCTGGAACAACTGGTCAATGGGCAAATTGTTTTTGTTGCCGACGAATTCGGAAACCACGCCGACGATGATGGCCAGCCCAATGCCGCCGAGAATGCAAAGAATGGCCTGGCCCACGGAAGGAATCTGACGCGAATCGAAGCGGCGCCAGCCGAGCGAGCGCCAGAAGGGCGCGCGATGATAGACGCGAACCATCAGCAGCAGGAATAACAGCACGAAAACGGACCAGAGAGTCTGGAAGCCGACGGCGAACGCGGCATCGGTCTTCATGAGCTGCATCAATTGACCGCTGGTCATGCGGTAGCGCATGACAAGAAAAGCAACAAGGATGACTTCGAGGACGACCAAACTTAGGAAAGCGAAGCCGACGAAGACCACTAGTTCGCCGCCGCCCCAGGGCGTGCGAATATCTTCAGGAGAGCGAGCGTTTTCGAGTTCGAGGCGCGAAGGAGGCGGAGGAGGAAGAAAGACGGGAGAAGATAACTCGGGCGAGGGCGAATCCGAAGGCGGGAGCGGATTTTCAGGATCGGCGAAGGTCATTTTCGAGGGCGGCGCTGGCGATGCGAAGGCGCGGAAGCGCGAGCACTTTCTTTTTCGGCGTACGGATGGGCGATGGGTTCGTCGTCTTCGACAAGAGCCGCGGAAAACAAAGGCATCATGATTTCGTGATGGCCTGTGAGCGCGTAGCCGGCGGATTTCTCGGAGTCGCGGAGATTCGCGCCGGGCGGATTGGCCGTGGGGCGCTTGACGACGTTTTGCAGCGGACGGTAATGCTGCAGGAAATCGAAATTCGCGGTGGTGATGGGTCGAAGCGGCGTGCCGAGATTGCGCGCGACGGTGACGGCTTTCAGAAAAACCTCCGGCAGAATCACAGCGGAACCCCAGTTCAGATAGACGCCGCCAGGGTGCATTTTGCGGACGAGGGCGCAGAACAATTTGAAGTCATTGTGCGTGGAAGCGCCGAGATCCTCGCCGGAGGCGGTGCGATGAATGTGGGAAATATCGGCGCCGATGGCGACGTGCACGGTGACAGGAATTTTTTCGCGATAGGCGCAGGCGAGAATGCTTTTGTCGAGATGCTTCGCGCGCGCGCCCTGGCGAACGAGGAATTTTCCCGCCGCTTCACCAAAGCCGATCCCGGAACGGCGAGCGAGCGCGGCCATTTCGTTGACGTAACGGCCGGTCTCTTCGGACATGCCGAATTTGCCTTCGCCGAGGACGGCGTCAACATCTTCGGAAGTGCCGCCGGCCATGGCGATTTCGAAATCGTGGATGAGCGCGGAGCCGTTCATGGCGATGCCGCTGATAAAGCCGCGGCGGAGAAGGCCAATGAGCAGCGGGCCGAGGCCGACCTTGACGACGTGGCCGCCCATGCCCCAGAGAATGGTGGCGCGGCGGGCGCGCGCTTCGACGACGGCTCGCGCGAGGGAACGCAAATCTTCGGCGGCGAGAATGTGCGGAAGCGAATCGAGAAATTCGGCGACGGATGCGCTCTGGCGATGCGGTTTGGCAAACTGCGCGACGCCGACTTTACTCGGGCGCGAGGCGAGAGGATAGGTATGCAGACCGTGAAAATTCAGCGGCTGGACATCGTAGATGCTCGAAGATTTGCGCCGCAAGCCTGAACCATCCGTTCCGCGAGGAGTGATTTTGCGCTTCGCTCGGCAGCATCGACTGTAATTCAGTCGGCGGCGGCAGGCAAGAGCGGGCGACAATCGGAAACGATACTGCGTCCAGGCGAACACGCACGAGCGCGCGTCTGCTGCCAGGCTTCAGGCGCTACTCTATTGCGAGGACTGGATTATTGCTGCTGCTGGGACGGCTGCGCGGATGAGTTGCTGTCCGCGGCGGCTTTTTTCTCGAGTTGCTGCTTCTGGGCCGCGAGACCTTCCATTTCCTTGCGCGTATCGTTCAGGATTTGGATGCGCTGTTGAAGCAAATTCTGCAACTGATCTTGCTGGCTGGCAGGGGCCTTGCTAAGTTCATCTTGCAGCTTATTGACATATTGCTGCTGGGAGTCGATATCGCGCTGCTCCCAGGCGATCATTTTGTCAGCATCCGCGACCGTCTTGGGACTCGAGAGAGCGGGTGCCGCACCGACCTGCGGTTTTTTCGCGGCCGCCGACTGTGAAGGCTTGGCCGCGGTTGCCGCCTGAGCGGCCTGAGCCTGCTCTTCACGATAGACATCCTCGGGAGTACGCAGGGAGGTGATATCGTCGTCGGTCCAGACCTTGGCGGGCTTAGCCGCTGCGGGCTTGGTCTTCTGGTCCGGGCTCGCCACGGACTGCAGAGCCGGCTGAGCGGGCGAATTTTGCGAGGATTGCTGCGCCACGGCGATGCCGGGAGAGAGCACGAGAATGACAGCTGCGGTCAACCAAGCATTTTTGCCTGCCTTCATGGCCTATTCTCCCTTTAGTTTAACTAGAAGTTGAGCACTTCACGGAACGAGAGCACGCTATATTTCTGAAGCGCGCTTTGCGCGTAAGAAACCCAGCAGCTATTGTAGTAAATGCCGTTGCCGCCGCCGCCGGAGATGTCAAAGTTGACCGTACCGAAACTGCTGAGCTGAGATCCGGTGGAACTTCTGGTGGTGGCGACCATAAGGGCTCCGTTAAACGCCCCGTTGCCGCCGCCATTGCCCAGGAACGTAGTCGTGCCCTGGCCGACGACCAAAACGATTCCGTTCCATCCTGAGTTGCCGCTGTAGGTGAAGTTCCCGGTGACGACGATGATGCCCGAGCCGGTGTTTGGGCCCAAGTTGAAATTGCCATCCACGTAGATGATCTGCGGGTTCGTGGACGAGTTCGTCCAAGTGCCACCGGGCATTGCATTCGTAATGTCGGAAAAACTGTAATTGGCGCCGCCAGATACGGGGGCAGATGGGCTGAGGGATACGTTTGCATTCTGTTGAATGACTTGCAGGGTCTGATCCAATGCTGCCGGAGAATTGTAAGTCGTGCCGAGGGTGACGTTGGTGACGCTGGGAGTTGGCAGGCCGGCACCGGTGTAGTGCGTAAGGCGATTACTCGGAATGCCGCTGACGACGGTGTTAACATTTGTGTTCACGCCCGCAGGATCCGTAACGCCGATCCCGGGCAAAGAAACGGATGAGCTTGGGGTACATCCCGGGACAGCGGGAGCGCCGCCGGAGCCGTTCACGCCATCAACCTGATATGGATTCGAAGTCGCACCCTTGAAAGCGCCGATGGGACCAACCATTGTCAGGGCTGAGGGGAAGTTCAAATTGCCGGAGATCAGAGCAACGTCATACTGCAACATCCGGCGGCTGTTATCGGGCATGACGGCGAGCGCGGTGATGCGGTAGACCTGGTTGCCGCCAATTCCGGCGTTTGCGGGCGTATCCAAATACTGGTTCACGCCATCGGTGAAAATGGGGTAGGTGTTATCGAGAACTCCGTTACCATCGACGTCAGTGTTTGCGGATTTTTCGGTCAAGCCGGTGATGCGCACCCATTTGTACATGGGTCCGTTTAGACCAGCGATGGACGAATTGGAATTAACGGTCGGCAAAACGGTGACGGAGCCGCTGGTGACGGGCACGCCCCACTCGTTGGCAAATTCGTTGTCCGCATATTTGTTCGAGGCAGCAAGATTCGTAGGCGCGACAACTTCACCCGGGGCTGGATTGACGATGTATTGCACGTCAATATTTCCGTTCACAGGGAGAGGACTCGGCAAAGTCGCAGCGACCGTGTCCAGGCGAGCCGGAGCGAGGCGGCCGCGGGCTTCTTCGAGGCCGGCATAGGCGTTGTAAAAGGCTTTTGTCGAATTGCGATAGTTGGCGTCAATTGCCGAGCCGGTGCCGGACATCATCACAAGAGACAAAGCCACCGCACTGATCAAAATCAGGGCGAAGATGGCGATGAGCAAGGCAACTCCCTTTTCCGAAGACGCGCGATTGGTGATAGTCAGGGGATTCATGGTGGTTTCCTCGAATTACTGATTTGGATTGAGACGCATGGCTTGGCCAGTCAAGGTCACAATTCTGGGTTGCAGGGTTTTGGGATCGATGGCTGACGACTTAACGATGAGACTGATTTGCACTTCGCGGATGTTCACGACCGTATTCGCGGCGGTGCAAGGGATGGGCCCAGCCGCGGAGTCGCAGTAATAAGTGAACATGGGCACATCGGCATTGCCGGGAAACATGTTGGGATAGCTTTGCTGGATAGAAGCAATCTCTGGAGCCGTCGCGTTGTTCATGACACCGTTCAAATAAGGCGTGAGAGCGGCGGCAGTTTGCACGACAGGATCCCCGCCCGCAAACTTGTTTACAGCTGCACGCAGCAGCGTGTGCCTTCCGGCCGGGAGTTGATAGCGAATCCACTGCACCGTGGTGCTCACGGTCGGGTCGGGGACGGTTTCGACGATGATGTCATACGCACTCGGCGTGGGAGCACATGTTCCGCCGATGGTGCAGGAGGGGAGATTCGGATAGCCGGGGTCCCAGGCGAAGGGCAGAGCGAAGAGCTGGGGACTGATGGCTGCAGTCGCGGCCGTATAGGTATTGGCCGGCGGGTATCCGGTTTGATGAATGTCACGCGTGATCTGATCCATGGCCACGTTGGCGCCAGTGAACGAATTCAGGACCTCGGATTCGATCTTGTAACGTTGCTGGGAGGCTACGAGGACAGAGAACATCACGCCGGTGAGCAGAGTGAAAACGACCGCCGCCACCATCAGTTCAACAAGGGAGAATCCGGATTGACTTGTGGTTTTCTGATTCATCGCTGCACCGTCGCATCGAGATCTACAGGCAAACGGAATTGCATGGCGCTTTGCTTGACGCCTACAACATATCTCTTCGAAACAACCTGGCCCGCAGCGTTTTGTGTCACCACAACGCCCCAGCGGAGTTTATAGGTTCCGCCAGAGGGATTATTCGGGTCGGAATACGCGCAGTTGTAGCCGCCGGCCGCGGCTTGAGTGAAGTCCACTGTGGCGGTGCCGTTGTACATCGTCAAATAACCGGCCGAGGGATACATGACGCTCGTTCCCGCCGCGCCAGTACCCAAAGACATGGCCCCGCAAGCGGGATCATTTATCGTAATGTTCGCCAGCGGCTGGGCGGTCATCTCGTCGAGATAGTGCTGGGCAATCACGACCGCTGTCGTGTCAACGCGGTTAGCTTGATTCGTTTGCGTGGCAAATGGCACGAGCTGAACGACAGCGACGACTCCGACCATAAGCACGATGGTCGCGACGGCAAGCTCGATGAGAGTAAATCCGCGTTGGGAAGTACTGGCCGCGCGAATTTTTGGAAAGTTTTTCACGTTTTTTCCTTTTATTGATTGACCCAGCCACTGCCCGCAGAGGCGAACCACACTTTCGTTTGCCCCATTTGCGTGACCGTGACGGCGCGATAGCCGTAAGTTCCCTGGTTAGGAATGCCGACGTAAATCGAGTAGGCTGTCACGACGGGGTTCGCTCCGAAAAAGATCGTGCCCCGAGCGTCGAATGTGACCGTGTTTGCAGGCGGCACGGCTACTGTGGCATAACCAAAAGTCGCTGGTCCCGGCGCAATTCCAGCGGCGAGCAATGCCGGAGGCCCCGGCAAAATTACTTGCGGTTCATTGGGATCGATGACTCCATTTCCGTTTTCATCGATGCCGATGACCCAACCGTTAGCCGTCTGTACGGCGATGCAAGACAAACGCGTATTGCCGTGAATGGCTTCAAATCGCGCGCGATCCAGCATTCCCGCGATGCTATCGGCCGCGGAGGTGAGCCGATAAGAGTTCCAACCTTGAAGAATCGTGGGAGTAGCGATGGCGGCGAGGGCAATCAGAACCGTCAATCCGATAGTGACTTCGACGAGGCTGAACCCGCGCTGAGCTCTCCGGAAGGCCCGAGGGGTAGTTCTGTTTTTGGTCAAACTCTTCACGGTTTGGATACCTTTGTGAACAGGGCTTAAATTCAGCCGCGCCCCATTCGCATTTGGAAAACTGTCAGTGTAGAGGAAGCATTTCGAGGGCCGCGGCTTGAAAATCCATATTTTATTTATAATCTGTAAGATACAGATGGCTTCTGGAATGGAGATGCGTTCTCAAGCGAGGTTTCAGGGGTGATTTTGAAACTTTTGCTCCGGTATACGAAATAACCGGTAAACGGTGCGGAAGCCATCCCGCATGGAGGAAGGATTCCGGATCGGGATGGAGGAAGCGGTGATTCTGGAGTTTGCTTGAAGTTCTATAAGCTCAGGGTCCGGTCACGGCCGCATAGACAATCATGCGAGCGACCGGTTTGCCATTTTCTTCCTGCTCCGGCGTGTACACACGATGGGTCTCCGGGTCCACGGCGAGGCTATGCACCGCGTGCTGCACCTTGAAATCTTCGATCTTGGTGTAATGATTCGGGTCATCCTCGTGGAAGATGGAAATCGCGCCGCTGTAACAGGCGACGTAGATGCGGCGGAGACCGGGATCGAATTTAATGACGTCCGGCCCGCCCGCCATGGGGAGGTAAGCGATCGGCTTGTGATTTTCGAGGTCGAAGACGGTCATCAGATCGTTTCCTTCGCAAGAAAGAAAAGCGCGGTGATGATCCGGATCCAAAGTCATTCCATGATTTCCTTTGCAGCGCCCAACCGGATAGCGGCCAATCACTTCATCCGTGGCAGGATCGATGACCGCAAAAAGGTTTTGATCTTGCAGGTTGACGTACACCTTTTGCGCCACAGGATCATATTGCGGCATGCCCGTTTCGCTATCGAAGCGAAGCGTCTTCACGATTTCGTCTTTCCCAACGTCCACGACGGCTTCCGCGCGGCCGCGCTCGTCTGAAACGTACAACTTGTGGAATGGCGCGGCATAGGCGCTGCCATCAGGTTTGCGTTCCGTGGGCAGCTTCTTGATCACTTTCATCGTACGAAGATCCACGACGCCGATGGTGTTGTCTCCGGCGTTTGATGTATAGAACTTGCGCAGTTCCGGCACGTATTCCACGCCTTCGGCTCCGGGCGTGTCCTTCACCGTGGCGACGACTTTGTTTGTCCGCAAATCAATCACGTATGTTTGACCCGCGCCCAGATGGGCCGAAAGGAGATAGTGATCGTCCGGATCAATCGTCAGATAGTCGAAGCGCTTGCCGGACGGTCCGGGAAGATCAAACTCCGCCACCTTACGCAACGCGGGCTTCTGCGGCCGCGGAGCCGTTTGTGGCACGGCCATCCAAGTGGCCAAGGCAAACATCGCGACTAGATTCGTCCGCATCGCAATCCTCCGTACTGAGATCGTTCTATTTTGTAGCCACGCGATTTTCAACGCAAACTGCGCCGGGGGGCGGCAAATTTAATGTCCTGATTTCAGCGGTGAGGACATCCGGGCCAGCAACAGGGCCGGCGCATTCCTTCTTTCAGTTCCGAAACAACGCGCTCAACGTGCTGCCTTCTGGTTTCCGGTTTTTTGACGGAGATAGCCCAACAGATCCACTCGTTGCGCGCGAGCGGCGTGATGTCCTCCCATTTTGCCCGCGCTGCCGAGTCAGAAATCAGAGCTTTTCGTAAGTCCGCCGGTACGCTATGGACCGCGCCCTGGGAGATCGTTTTCCTGGTCATAAGATTTCATTTTACATCATCAGGCAACGAGGATTGCCCGCCTCCGGCGGCCAAGCTTGCCTGCGACTGCAAGCCTGGCGAAAAAGCTCCGCTGCCGGGGACGGCTCACATCACTCGCAGTTCTTACGCCGAGTCAGTCGGCCACACCTCAGTGATTCAGCACTTTGTTTGCAGCGGCAACGTCGGATTGCAGACGCGAAACGCCCGCGCCCGCATCATTGACGTATCCGTCCGCCACCTTGACCATCGCAGGCGTGGGCGGCACGAGCGCCATGCTCACCTGGCCTGAAATGGCGCTCAACCAGGCGCGCAATCGAGGCGGATAGACCAGCGCGCCTTCGCCCGACTGGATTTTGAGATCCACCAGATTGTCGATGTCGCGGTTCAGGCTATCCAGCGCCGGTTGCGCCTGATCGGCGGAGGCGCTCTTGTCGGCCATAGTTTTCTCGAGCGCGTCGCGCGCGTCGATGGCCTGGTTCAGGCTGGTATCGAGCCGGTTCAGCGCGTCGTGAATCCGCATGAGCAAATCGAAACGCTGGCGCAGTTCGGCCTGCGTGGTTTGCAACTGTGGACTCAGTTTGACCACGAATGGCTGCTTCTGCGAGGTATCGCCATACGTCAGCGTCACGTAGTAGCTGCCCGGCAACACTTCCGGTCCCACGGGCGGTGCGGCCGCAAAAAATGAATTGAAGATGCCCTTTACGTCCACCGCATCGGGGTACCTTAGGTCCCACTGGAAATGGTTCATGCCGGGCTCGACCGCCGTCGCCTTTTCTTCCTGAGCCTTTCGCTGCACTGCGGGATTTTCCGAAGGCGGGTTCGGTTTGGCTTTCGTTTTCAGGTGCAGCGTGAAGCTGCGGACCAGTTCGCCGTTTGCGGTGGTAAAGCTCAGCTTCGCGGGAGTGCTGCCGTTGTAGTCCGCCGGCAGGTGGAAAAATACAGTGGCTCCGGGCGCCAAGTTTTCGCCTCCTGCTCCCCGCGGGCCAAATCCGCCTCCGCCGCGCGTGAGCAGCCAGGCCTGCTGCGGCTTGAATACGTAGGGTGAATCGCCGGTTACCTGTGCGCTTCCCAACTGCTCGAGGAATTGCAGATTGTCCAACACCCAGAAACCACGTCCGAATGTAGCAAGCACGACTGCATGCTGCTTGGGCTGAATCTCCACATCACTCACGCGTACCGCCGGCAGGTTAAGAGCCAACGGCTGCCATTGCTGGCCTCCGTCCAAACTAAAGTAAACCGTCGCGCTGGTACCCGCGAACAGCAGATTGGGCTCGTTCGGATCCTGTCGCACGCTCTCGACGTACTCGCCTTCAGCAAGCCCCGTGGTGATCTCCGTCCAATGCTTGCCGTAGTCGGTCGTCTTGTAAACATACGGGTGAAAGTCATCCCAGTCATACCGACTCGCGGAAACATAGGCGGCGCCGGCGTTCGTGTGTGAAGGCTCGATGCAAGTGATCGTGGACCAGGCCGGAAGCGCTGGCGGGCGCACCTGACTCCAGTGGCCGCCCGCGTCCGTGGTCACATGCACCAAACCGTCATCGGAACCGGTCCAGATGACATTGTCCGTGAGTGGCGAAAAGGCAATGGAAGATATTGTGTCGAACATCTCCTCGCCGGTCACGTCCGCGCTGATCGGCCCGCCTGGCCGCCCCTGCTTGCTCTTGTCGTCGCGCGTGAGGTCCGGGCTGATGGCTTTCCAGTTGACGCCTTCATCCACGGACTCGAACAGCACGTTCGCACCCATCAACAGTTCCTTCGGGTTGCCGGGCGCAAACACTACCGGATGATGGTTCCAGCCGTAGCGATATTTAATTTCGGTTCCCGCCAGGCCGAACTTGTACTCCGGCCAAGGGCTCACATTGGTGGCCAAACCTGTCCTGCTATTCTCCTTCCACTCCATGCTGTAATATCCGCTGCCATAGGTGATCCAGGGCTGGCCTGGCGTCGGCACCACCCAGCTCATCTCCCCGCCTTGTACGTTTGTCCAAACCGGCGGAATAGCCCCGCCGGAGACGGCGCTTGGTCCTTCCACGGAACTCCGATCCTGTTGCGCGCCGTAAATATGGAACGGGAATTCGTCATCGAGATTGGCATGATAGAACTGCCCAGTCGGCTGATTGTCCTCGGAGCTCCAGGCTTTGCCGCCATTTTGCGTTACCGTCGCGCCGCCGTCGTTGCCTTCGATGAAGATTTGGTTGTTGTCTGGATTGATCCAAAACACATGGTTGTCGCCATGCGGCGGATGCAGCGCGGTCAGCGTCTTGCCTTCGTCGTGAGATACATAGACTCCGACGTTGGGCAGGTAGATGGTATTGGGATCTTTGGGATCCACATACACGTTCATGTAATAGAAAGCGCGTTGCGTGATGTCCATGCTGTTGTTGATGAGCGTCCAGTTCTGACCGGCATCGTCGGATCGGAATAAACCGCCCGCCTGACCCTTGTAATCCGCTTGAATCAGCGCGTACACGACATTGGGATTGCCTGGCGCGACCGCGATACCCACTTTTCCGAAGATGCCAGTTGGCAGCCCCGCACTGTGCGTGATGTTGGTCCAGTTTGCCCCGCCGTCGGTCGTCTTGTAGATCCCGCTGCCTGGCCCACCGCTCGAAAATGTCCAGTGGCTCCGGGACATCTGCCACATTCCGGCATACACGACGCTTGGATTGGAGGGATCCATTGCCAAGCAGGTCGCACCAGTCTGATCGTCAACGAACAGGATTTTCTGCCAGGTCTGGCCGCCGTCGGTGGTCTTGAATACGCCGCGTTCGGCATTGGAGCCAAACAAATGGCCGAGCGCCGCCACGTACACCACGTCAGGATTCTTCGGATCTACAAGGATCCAGCTGATGATGTGGGTTTCGCCCAGCCCAATGAACGTCCAGGTCTTTCCACCATTGGTGGACTTATACATTCCCTCTCCGGTGAGGACCGTATTTCGCGGAGCGGAGTCGCCCGTGCCCACATAGATCATCTGCGAATTGGAAGGCGCAATTGCCATGGCGCCGATATCGCCGTTCTTAAAGTCCTTGTCGGAAATGTTCTTCCAGCTGTGACCGTAATCTTCGGTCTGCCAGACGCCGCCGCCCGCAGTGCCCATGTAAAAAACGTTGGGCTCAGCGGCGATGCCGGCTACGGTGGTAATGCGCCCGCCGGTGTAGGGACCTACGCTGCGCCAGCTCAAGGCGCTGGTCAGGTGATCCGGTGGAATCGGCGCGGCAAATGCCGTCAGAAAAGCCAGGGACACACAGGAAAACAGCAAGATGCATCGTGCTTTCAACATGGCAGGGCCTCTCTTTCCAAGAATTCATTCTAGAAATCTGGTTTCTGGTTCGCTATAAGCGCTCTTACTTCGGCCAAAAGCATCGCTCTCGCCGGATCTATCTTTCTGATTGCGTGCCGATCGCACACGTCTGCGCCGCTCGTGTAGCCCGCGCAAGGAGATTTGCTACTGACGACTCGAGATGGAGACTTTATAGACATGGCCGAGAGAATGACGTACTTACCAACCGCCGGAGCCTCCGACTTGCCTGCGGACTCAAAGCAAATTATGGCTAATCGAGATTCGCAACGCTGCATTTCACAACAGCGGTGATTGAAAATGCAAGCTCATTTTGCCGGAAAGGGCACGTTCGCAGGTTTTTCTTGCTTTCGGGTCTCACACCTAAAAATTTGCTTATCGCTGCGCCGCTCGAGTTTGCGGCGCAAGAACACAATCGTGGCGGAATCTGTTTTATGTTGGGCGCGGCGTTTGGAACTCCTCCGAAGGATGGTGGAGGAGAATGGCTCCCCGGGCAAGATTCGAACTTGCAACCCTTCGGTTAACAGCCGAATGCTCTACCATTGAGCTACCGGGGAACAGAAAACGATTCTATCATTGCTCGCAGCGCGCATCCACGAATTGTCGCCCGCTGCTTGGAGAAAAGTTTGAATCGCGATTTGCGTTTACTTTCAGCGAGGGAAGCTGTAACGGCTTAACTCCGTCTCCGCGAGCGGGCGAATTCCGTGCTGTGCTGCGCCTGTGGCATTTGAGTTCTTCTGCTGCTGCAACTGGCGGCGCAAATCTTCGCGAAACGCCGCTTCGCTGCGATCGAGATACGAACGATAGCCCGCGGGATCGATGAACGGATTCGGTTTTACGCCGCGAAGCATGGCGGCGCGCTTGGCGGTGAGAGCGAAGAACGAGCCGTGCGAGCCCAGGAAAACGTCGCAAGGCAAAGAGCGCAGAATGCGAAACGTTTTTTCGTAGTCGGTGGCGATATGGGGATATGCGGCGTTTTTGACGAGATGATAGCCGTCGAGGACCGATGTGCTGCAGACAAAGACGACATGCAGCGGCTTGTCATTTTCCTCTGTCGTGGTGGTCCAAGTGGTGCAGCCTTTGGTGTGACCGGGCGTAACGCGAGCGGTCATCACTGTGCCGCCGATGCGAACCGTGTCTCCGTCGCTGAGCAAACGAGAGGGCTTAACCGGCGAAAAGGGCAGAGAGTCGCCGAAGTAAAAATCGCCGCGGCCGCCGGCTGCCAATGAGGGAGCGTCGGCTGCGCTGGCATAGAACTTCGCGCCGGTGGCGCGCTGTATGTCAGACAACCCGCCGGCGTGGTCGTAATGCGCGTGACTATTGAGCAGGATTTTCACATCGCGGAGATGAAATCCAAGGGCGCGAATGTTCGCTTCAATCTGCGGCGCCGTTTCGACGAAGCCTCCATCGAGCAGAATGTCGCCGGCGGGCGTGACGATCAGGAAAGAGGTGACGTCGCTTGCGCCCACGTAATAAATATTCCCGATGATGTGGAACGGCTTCACGGGTTGATTCATCGCGCGCGCGGAGGCATCCGCCTGCGGTGACCCGGCATGCGTTGAGGCGTAAAAAGCTGCGAGGCAAAAGACAAGAAGCGCGGCACACAAAAAAAGCTTTCGGTTCATTTCTGTCCCTTCCCTTTTTCACAGGACAATATTATCGCGGGCGCGCGCGCATCATGGAATCGATTTGAACTTGAATAGCTTCCTGCGAGGGTGGTTCTGCTGAAGGACGGTCGAGGCCCATCATCTTGAGCACCGCGCGATCGAAGGTGCGGTCGGAAAAAATCCAGCGCATCCACTTACCGATGCGCGCTTCGCGCGTGACCGTGTAACGCGCATGCGGCCGCGGATTTCGGACAGCCCGAAGAATGACGTGGGCGCAGTCCTCGGGCGTGGACTTCGCTCTGGCGACGCCTTTCTGCCAGGATTTGAGAAAGCCGAGATAGACGCGCGCGTAGGGACTGGCCGCGGCGTTTCCGATGTAACGCGAGGAAAGCTCGGCGCCCGCACGGTTGATATTTGTGGGGATAAAGCCTGGCTCGATGAGAATGACGCGGATGCCGAAAGATGCGAGTTCGAGACGAAGCGCATCGGAGATGGCTTCGAGCGCATGCTTGCTGCCGCTATAGGGGCCCATCAAAGGATTGGAGATGACGCCGGCAATCGAGCTCATGTTGACGATGCAGCCATGGCGGCGCTCGCGCATGGCGGGCAGGACGCGCTGAGTCATGCGCACAACGCCGAAGAAGTTGGTCTCGAACTGCTTTCGAAGATCGGCGAGAGTGACTTCTTCCATCACGCTGGCGATGCCGATGCCGGCATTGTTGACGAGGATGTCGACAGGGCCGGTGCGGCGCTGAATTTCGGCGATGGCGCGGTCGGCGGATTCGTCGCTCGTGACATCGAGCTCGAGCGTTTCGAGGTGCATGTGCTGCTCCTCGGCAAGCTGCTCGAGGGCGGCGCGCTTCTGCGCGTCACGGCCGGCGGCAAACACGCGATAACCTTCCGAGGCGAAAAGAATCGCGGTGGCGCGGCCCAAGCCGTCGGTTGCGCCCGTGACCAGGACTGTTTCCCGTTTAGCGCTTGCAGTCGTGCTCATGCAAATTCCTCCGGGTGCGGGGATGATTCAGCGAATATCGGATGCAAAGGGGCCGGGCGCGCACAGGCTGCTGCGCGCATAGATTTGAGACGGGTTGGTCTGCAACTGATTTTTGAGCGCTGGCGGCGCATGGCGAGCCTTGAAATACAAAATGAGTGCGATGATGACGATGGCGGCAGCAGCGAGCAAAGCGATTTTCAAGATGCGCGGCGGCGGGACATTGTCTTCGTAGCTTCGTTTGCCGACGCTGCGCGCGCGTTGCGGATTTTCGAGGTCGGACATGCGTGCTCCCAGCCGTCAGCGGCCGAATGCCGGGCTTCGTACTAGCCCGGATGTGTTGCCCGCCATGCTAGGCCGAGTGCGGAGGCAAGTCAACGGATGAGATTGCGTGACGCAGGTCACTGAATTCGCAGAGGCCACAGGCGGAGATTGGACAGTAGGGAGGGTGGCATGATCAAAAAAGTGAAAGGCGGGTATCAGGTGCTTTCGTCGAAGGGACGGAATATGGGCGGGCCCTATAAGACGCGGGAAGAGGCTGTGAAGCGCCTGCAGCAAGTGGAGTTTTTCAAGCGAAATAAGAGCTAGGAGATTCGAGGGGGTGCGAAGGGTTATTTTTCGGTCCCATATTTGCCGGCGCGCTGGGTGAGGGTGCGCGCGGTGTCTTCAATGACGGTGCTGGGAGCGCGCTCCAGAATCGTGGCTAAGGCAGTATAGAGTTCGTCCTGCAGCTCTTCGGAGACGCGGCGCGAATAGTGGCGGGTTCGCGTGCCCGCGAGCAGGCTTTGCAGTGAGCCGGCTTTTTTGTATTCGCTCCATGCCCAGTTCCAGACAAATTCCAGCAAATCGGTGCGATGGCGGCGCGCCTCTTTCTGCACGGCCTCCTCAATTTCGTGGAGCTGCTGCAGCGGAATGCGGAAGCTCACCGGGACGTTCAAATCCCGCTGCGTCCTTGTTCTCATTCGGTCATGGTGCACGGGGGAATTTCTGTTGACAAGAAATATCTCGCGATTCATTGTATGTCTTGTATGCATACAACACATACAAACTTTGCCTAGAGAATAACTTACAACGGGGGCTCTACCGCCATGGACTCAAGTGCAGTCAAAAAATTTTCACCACGTGATGGTAAACAGAGCGATGAATCCACGTCCTCCGAACACGAAGACAAAGTCCGGATGATGAACACGAAAAGCCCCATGCTCACTCGGGGCCCCTTTTTTGCGACGCGGTGCGAAACTCTGCAAAGCACTGCCCTATTTCCGTCGAATGGACTGGCCGTGGCTGTTGGCCAGATGATTTGGCAGGACGGGCAGCAGAAGATTTGGGATTCGATTCTGCTGCTCTGCAAAGAGGAGAGCGACGGCACGCTGACGATTCGCGTGATTGTTTCCAATCCAGACTGGGACGGACCGCTGCAAATTGCGTGCACGCGATCGCGCCCGCAGGACCCCGAGTCCATGACGCCGCTGGCGTGCAATTTAGATCATAAGAAAATGCTGGACTGAACTTTGCCGGCGCGTCTCCCTAGGTTGGTTTGGGAGAAGATGCCTTTTGAGCAGGCTTCTATCTCTCTTGTGATTTATCTGCGCCCGAGGCTCGCGGCTGATGGAAAACCCAAATCCTGGCCGAAATAGCACCGAATGGACTGGACTTTTCCGTCTTTGAACTTAAAGTCCTCTATATTCTGAAACGATTTACCGTCTTTGGTGTGGCAAAGATATTTGACAAAGACCTCGTCGCCGTTTTCGACTACGCTTTCCAAATCAAAATGCTTGATATAGTTCGTCTGCGGCCAGCATCTTGTTTTGAAGGTACTCTTGCTGATGTGGTCGTCGTGGTTGGGACTCGTGAAGGTGAAATCTTCGGCGAGCACACGATCGACTGTGCTCCAGTCCTTATTTTCCCAAGCTGAATAATACTTCCGGATGATCTCCTCTTTTGCCATGCCTGATGGTGTTACCGCTGAACTTGGCTTTTTCTCTCCGAATACCCTTGGTGCGTGAAACAAGGCAATCCCGCCAGCCAGCGCGCAGCCTCCTGCTTGCAGCAAGTTTCGACGCGACATCGTGGTTCCTGCCATGATACGTGCTCCTTTCCGTCCTTACGGCGCTGTTGTATTGCAGTTCGGTACTGCTTCCGAAATTCTATTTTTCCTGACAGCCCTGACAGCGCTCTAGTTACTTGCAAAATGCGCGTCGTGATACCTGTAGATGATTGGCGATGAAATTTGGATGGCCCAGAGCAAGGAAATTCGATGGCGTTCCTCCAGGGGGCATTTGGATCATGAGAAGCTGACGGGCTTACCCAGGGCAAATATCAATTTGCCTGGTTTCTTTCGGCAGGAGCGCTCTTCGGAGAGTGCTTTGACTGCGACAATTCCAATTCATACTTTTTCAAGGTTTCTTGAAAGTCAGTACGCTTGGGCGCAAGATATACAGCCTCTTGCTCGACAATCGCGGCGTCGTCGTGTTTTCCTGCCAAATCCAGCGCAGCGGCGTAAGTATCGATGTAACTGGCGTTTTGCCATGCACTCAAATCATTGGACCGCAATGAGAAACGCAACGCCTTGGCCGGATTGCGAAACTTCTTGTGAAAGCTTGTCGCGTAAAACCAGGCGAGATTGTTGAGCGCTTCCGTGTTTTTCGCATCGATCGCGACACCTTTTTCGAGAGCGGCGCGGGCGTCGGCGTCATCGTGCATGTTCATCAACATGCTACCGTAGTATGACCATTGCGCCGCGTCCGCGGGCCCTCTGTGCAGCGCAACTAGATATGCTGCCTTGGCCCCCGCCAGATCCCCTGCATTCGCTCCCGCCCGCACGACCCCGAATCTCTCACGCCCCTCGCCTGCAATTTGGACCATGAGGAGACGCAATAGAGATGCTCCAAGTAAGGACACTGCTTGCACGACTCATTCATCGCTTGAAATCTGAAACAAAAGGGAAGGCTGACCCACTTCTTCTGGCGCGCGGCTCGGGCAAGTGTATAAGGTCGTCCGAGTCTGCCGACGAATACATCCACCGATTGCGTGATTAAAGGGGCTCCAATTTCAGTCAGACTTGGTTCTCCCCAAGCAGCGAGCGCATCGGTAATGGCTATCTCTGTCAATTTTCGTTCCCGCCGGAAGATTCATCCTTCGCAGAATCGTTTTGACGAGATTTTTGTTACGCAGGATACAAGCGTCTGCTAGCAGCAGATATTCACGCGTGTTCCTATTGAACCCTACTCGCCCGCGAGGATACTCGTCATACTCCGCCTCGGGCACGGCGCGGTTTTTAGTCAACTGCCCCCAGTAGCGGAGATGGCTCGGCTCATGAACGGCAAATTCGCCCCAGGAGTTGGCCTCCTCCATTGGAGTTGAATCGATGAAGAGTCTGCGGCCAACGAGATAAAAAATACCTACGCACGGCTGATCTCTCTTATTCAACGTTTCTCTCTCCCTGCTTGCGATGGACCTTGTCCGAATGACCCTTTGAGTCTGAATGATATAGCGCGAAACGGCTCGCGACACTCAAAAACGCACTACAGCTAAGCTCCTTCCTTTCAAAGACTGGCCCCAAGCCTTCTAGTACGGGCGCGAACGCTCAACTATTTGTAATTGCACCACTTACGGTCAATGAATGTGATGGGCACTTTTTTGCGCTTTATACGCGCAGCTCTTGTTCAAAGAGGAGGGCCAAAAATGGCCGCCGAAAGCTTCAAGGTCTGGCGCGTTTTGGAAGAAACGGAATCCGCAGACGGGAAGGTTCGCACGATAACGAAGAAGGAATTCGTCGGCGAAATAGAGAAACCGAAGGAGGAAATCTACGTCGTCTGGCCGGAGCTTGCGGAACGTTTCGGCGAGGGCTATTATCTCGTCCAAAATCCGCCCGGGATTCACAAGCGGTACTTGGTGCCGGACAAGCAACTCGTGCGCACGCCCGCCTACTTCGAGCCAAGTCCATTCGGAGAGCGGAATGGCGCGCGCATCACGTATAAGGCTCGCCCTCCATGAGCATGGGATTACAAAGAGGGATGGCTATTCGATTGTTTGATTGGCGTCGATCCATTCAAATGAAGGGGGGAATCTTTGATGTCAACGACTCGAGCTGAACTTGCAGAGCAAATCGAAAAGGCGGCAAACGAGGCATTCGCAAACGGGGCCCTAATCACTCGTTGGCGCAGCGAAGGTCGGGGCGCAACGACGAGGTTTGTTAAGGAAATCTTCGGGGACTTGGGGAAGCGGCTAGGGTTCCAAGTAGCCGCAAACAGGAGACATTATCGGAATGCCGACGAAGGAGAATTTCTTTATGACATGGTCTGGTACACTCTAGACAGACTAGACAGAGGGATGCTGATTCAGCAGGCAATGACCTTGGAATCGGAGTTGCGCCCCGGCGAAGGGAACGTTGAGACGGCGGCCGACGTAGACAGAGACTTCCAGAAACTTGCACAAGCACGCGCGGACGTCCGAGTCTGGGTCAATGTATGTCCGAACGCAGATCTTCTTGAAAGACACCTCGCCAACTGCAAGCGCCAAGCAACATTGTTCGGAGGGGCCGAGGATGGGGACAGTTACGTCTTGATCGGGTCCGAATGGAACACGAGCACCAGTAAGATTGAACGACTCGAAGTTTCACGTCGGGACGCGGCATCGGCCTAGCCTTGAGGATTATCCACACACCCGGTGAAATTCACAGGCGCAATCGGGAAACCTCTCAAAAATAATTTGCATCCTACTTGACGCAAGGGGGAAAATCCGTATACTTATCTGATGTCGGAAGACTGGGCGGGGCGCCCAGAGGACCCGACGGGCCGGTAATCTCCCTTTCATCAAAGAGGTGAGGTTGACTACGAGCACCGGATAGAAAGCTGTCGAGCTTCGAGCAAATCCTTCCGAGGATACTGTGGAAGGAATCGCCCGGCGCTTGACGCCGGGTTTTTTATTGTCCGCCAAGCAAGAATTGCAGGGTTGGCGGCTCCGCCGGGAGCGGAGAGTCCCGCAAGAAATCGAGCGGGATTGGTTCTTTGACAACCGAAGGAAGCTGGCCATTGCGCGTGCGATCTCAAGTTCGTGCGTGCAATGATCCGCAAGTTTTGCTCGAGTAGCGCAAGTGGAAAGGCGAACTCTCCGCGCGCGTTTGCCCGGGAGCATGTTCATGGGAGCTGCAAGACTCTCGTGGCGTCTTCAGGGTTTCTGTTTCGAATTTCCGGACAGGAAAAAAGAAACGGGCGTGTTCGGTGAGTTTTATGGTCAAGCTACTAAGGGCGTACGGTGGATGCCTTGGCGCCAACAGACGAAGAAGGACGTGGCTAGCTGCGATAAGCCTCGGGGAGCCGCAAGCAGGCTTTGATCCGGGGATTTCCGAATGGGGAAACCC
>DASYYH010000017.1 GCA_035934015.1 Candidatus Acidiferrales bacterium | reverse complement strand
TATCGCCGCCGGTATGGCGCCCGGCGAAGCCCGCCGCCGCGCTCTTGCGCAATTCGGCGGCCTCGAATCGCGCAAAGAAGAAACCCGCGACGCCCGCGGCACGCATTTCATCGAAACGCTGCTTCAAGACATTCGCTTCGCTCTGCGCACACTGCGCAAAAACCCCGGCTTCACCTTTATCGCCGTCCTCACCCTCGCTCTCGGCATCGGCGCCAATACCGCCATTTTCAGCATCGTCAACGGTGTCTTGCTGCGAGGCTTGCCCGTGCCTCACGCGGACCAAATCGTCGCCCTCGCCAATGAACAAGGTGGAAACCCGCTGACGAACGGATTTTCCTCCCTTGACATCAGTGACATTGCCGGCCAAACGAACGAACTTTTCTCCGATATCTTCGGATATCAGACTGGCTTGGAGGGTTTGTTCACAAATGGTCGCGCAGAGCCCGTTTTGATCCACTATGTCACCGGCAATTTTTTCAGCGCGCTTGGAATAAAGCCGCAGCTTGGCCGCTTGATTCTCCCCGCCGAAGGCGGCGTCGCTGGCGCCGATCCCGTCATGGTCCTCGGATATTCCTACTGGAAAAATCGCTTCGGATCCGACCCAACCGTAATTGGCCGCCAGGTTCGCGTGAACGGAACGCAAGTGACGATCGTCGGCGTTGCGCCGCGCGGATTTCACGGCATGTATTCTCTCACCGATGCTCAAGCTTATCTTCCTCTCGGGATGCTCACGGTCGAATCCTGGTGGCAGGCTCACGACTTTCTTCACGGCCGCGCTTTGCGCAACACATTTCTGTTTGCGCGCCTCAAGCCAGGCGTCACCGTGAGGCGCGCCGCCACCGATTTGAAGGTCGTCGGAGAGCGGCTCACCGAACAATATCCCAAGGAAGATCAAGCCTTTTCGCTTTTCGTCTACCCTGAACGTTTCGCTCGCCCCGATCCTATGTCCGCGGGGGTAGTCTCGCGAATTGCCCTGCTCTTTTCGATTCTCGGTCTTCTCCTTCTCGCCCTCGCCTGTGCGAATGCCGGCAATCTTCTACTCGTGCGTTCTGTTGGTCGCCGGCAGGAAATGGCCGTGCGTGCGTCTCTAGGTGCCGGCAGGGGAAGGCTCATCCGTCAGCTCCTGACCGAATCCATGACCCTTGGGCTTGCCGGGGGAATCGCCGGTCTCGTGGCAGGCATTTTCGTCTCGGGCGAACTCGCCGCCATCAATCTTTCGGCCGATCTGCCCGTGACGCTCGATTTTCCCTTCGATTGGCGCGTTTTTGTGTTCGCTCTGGGTGCCGCTTTGCTGACCAGCGCGCTTGCCGGCATCGTTCCTGCCCTGCGTCTGTCGCGAAGCAATCTCTCGCACACTCTGCGCCAGGCCGGCCGTTCAATTTCCGCCCGCGAGCGAATCCGCGATGCTTTTGTTGTGCTGGAAATCTCCGGCGCGCTCGTGCTCCTGATTATGGCCGGTTTGCTGACCCGCAGTCTGGCAAACGCCGAACGCACCAATCTCGGATTTGATCCGCGCCACCTCGTGAATTTCACTTTGGACCCTCACGAACTTGGCTATGAAAAGCAGCAGCGAATAGGTTTCAATCGCACGCTTCTGGATCGCGTTCGGGGCCTCCCGGGCGTCCGCTCCGCTAGCCTCTGTGCCCTTGTTCCCTTTAGTTACATCCTCAGCAACGAATATCTCAGCATACCCGGCCACCCTGTCGCGCCGGGCGCGCCAGCCCCTCTGGGATGGGATAACTATGTTTCGCCAGACTACTTCCAAACCATGACCATTCCTATTATCGCTGGTCGTGATTTTACCGACGCCGACAACCAAGCCACCCAGCCCGTCGCCATCATCAACCAGGCTATGGCTTCCCTCTTCTGGCCCAATCAAAGCGCCCTCGGCCAAACCTTCACTTACGGAACCGGCGTAAAAATCTCCCTTCGCGTCGTCGGCATTGCCCAGGACTCACGCTTCTTGAACTTGTCGGGTCCCATCCCACCCAGCTTCTATATTCCCGACACGCAGAGTTATCTCGCGCAGGAAACTTTGCAGGTTCGAGCGCTCGCTCCAGAGCAAGTGATTGAACGAGAAGTGGCGAGCGCCATTGAGGGGATTGCGCCCGGAATGCCGGTTCTGAACGTCGAAACCATGCAACAGAGCACGGACACCATGAATGGTTTCCTCGTGTACCGCTTCGGCGCGATGATGGGAACCCTCCTCGGCCTTCTGGGACTTTCGCTCGCCGTCATCGGCATTTATGGCGTGATTTCTTATTCCACCAGTCAGCGAACGCATGAAATCGCCATCCGCATGGCTCTCGGTGCCCAGCGGCGAACGATTTTCGCCATGGTCGTCTCTCAGGCTCTGCTGCTTCTCGTTCTCGGTCTTGCCGGCGGAGTTCTGGTCACGGTCCTCGTTGCGCGAAATTTCGGCAATCTCCTCCTCGGAGTCAATTCTACGGATCCGCTCACGTACTTCTTCATACTCATAATCGTGTCGATGGTGACTTTAGCTGCCTGCTACATTCCCGCGCGTCGCGCGATGAAAGTCGATCCCATGGTCGCTCTGCGTTACGAATAGGAGCTCGCGATGACCTGGCTCAATCGTTTACTTCGCAAAGACAAACTCGACGTCCAGCTCGATTCCGAGCTTCGCTTCCATGTCGAGCAGCAAACCGCTGCGAATATCGCCGCCGGTATGGCGCCCGGCGAAGCCCGCCGCCGCGCTCTTGCGCAATTCGGCGGCCTCGAATCGCGCAAAGAAGAAACCCGCGACGCCCGCGGC